>CAYLJE010000032.1:0-20541 GCA_964383915.1 uncultured Rikenellaceae bacterium | reverse complement strand
TCTGCGGAATGATCAAAAAAAAGTGCTTTTAATACAACTTTAATTTTTAGTATAAGTAAATTAATATAAGTAAAAAATTTGCTAAAATCGGACTATCCACCACCATAGGAGGTGGCTTTAACCCCGATTTTTGCTTCGCACCGCAAATTTTTTCAACCGCACATGCCTTTCGGGCAAAGCCCCGCAAGAACATGACCACGCCCAAAGGACGTGGGTTTCTAAGTTAAACTAAATGAAAAACATACTTATATGGGTAATAGCTATTCTGCTTACGATCGGGGTTGCTTACTACCAGCGTAAAACCGGTCCTACTTATCCTAAGGAGGTGAAGATTACCCTGCATGAAAAGAAATATGCGTTCAAACTATTAAGAAGTCATGGCGGAGAAGAGGATATGCCTCTTCGTTTGATCATTCCGGATACAAACGTTCGGGGAACCGTTATTTTTAAACGTTTTCCTACGGCAGAACCGTGGGATACCCTGCAACTGGCAAGACGGGGTGATACGCTGATGACATGGTTACCGCACCAGCCTCCTGCCGGAAAACTGGCTTACCGTGTTCTCCTTGACAATGCTCAACAACAGGTGTTTCTTCCGGCAGCTCAACCTGTCGTAGTCCGTTTTAAAGGGGATGTACCTTTGGGGATTCTTATCCTCCATATTTTTGTTATGTTTTTTGCCATGTTTTTTTCTGTCCTGGCAGGGCTTATGGCTATCTGGAGAAACCCAGCATACAAAATGTATGCCTGGGTAACCCTGGTCTTATTATTGTTAGGGGGGGGCTTGCTGGGGCCATTGGTACAATTACATGCTTTCGGAGCTTTGTGGACAGGCATCCCTTTCGGATGGGATCTTACGGATAACAAAATACTGATCGCGATGGTTTTCTGGCTGTTTGCATGTCTGGCTATTCTGAGAAAAGACCGTTATTGGGCCGTTATACTGGCTTCTTTTTTTCTCCTTCTGGTTTATTCAATCCCCCATAGTATGTTCGGCTCTCAATTTAATTATGAAACAGGAGATATAATCCAGGGCTTCCTTGCCTTACCTGTATTGACAGGCATCAGAAACTTCCTTCCCGACAGAAAAAACACAGGTCCTGACTTGTTATAAAATCAACTGTCATAAAAAAATCTACGTAGTTTCCTACGTAGATTTTTTTGTTCACAATTATTTGGGTTAAGATAATCCATACATTATTATACAGCAGTATCTGATTCTGCTTCCGCACGCATCCCCATAATATCCCTGTCAAACATATACATATTATGTGAGCCCACCAGCGCCAGCTTATCCAGGATATCCCGGACATTGGATTCTTCTTCAATTTGTTCGGAGACGAACCACTGCAGCCAGCTTTGGGTTGCATGGTCATTTTCTTCCACACAGGTGGTTGCAATCTCATTGACAGAACCAGAAATAAACTGCTCATGCTTCAGGACAGCCTCAAATAGAGGTTTTATTCCTTCGAACTTATCCGGAGGGGTGTCCAGGCCGGGAATTACCGCCCGGCCGCCTCTGTCATTGATGTAATGGATAAATTTCATCATATGATCTTTTTCTTCTTCCGCCTGGGCATAAAGCCACCCGGCAATACCGGGATAACCGGATGCTTCCGCCCACGAAGCCATGGACAGATAAAGCAACGAGGAATAGCCTTCCCGCTCTGTCTGACGATTTAATATTTTCTCAATCTTTTCTTTTAGCATCTTTTAAAAATTTTATAGTTTACATATTATGAATGATTTCATCGCCATATTCCGAGGTTTTCAGTTTGGTTGCACCGGTCATCTGTCTTTCAAAATCATATGTTACACGTTTTTTAGTTATGGCTTCTTTAATTCCTTTCACGATCAAGTCGCCTGCTTTCTGCCAACCCAGGTATTCAAACATCAGCACGCCGGAAAGAATCAGAGAGCCGGGATTTACCTTATCCTGATTGGCATATTTCGGAGCTGTGCCGTGTGTCGCTTCGAAAATAGCATGACCTGTATCATAGTTGATATTGGCACCCGGAGCAATACCTATTCCTCCAACAGTGGCAGCCAGAGCATCTGATATATAATCACCGTTCAGATTCAGGGTAGCAATGACAGAATATTCGGCAGGCCGGGTTAATATTTGTTGAAGGAAAGCATCGGCAATAACATCTTTAATCAGCAATTTTCCTTCTTTCATAGCTTTATCCCGAGCTTCATTAGCTGCTTCAGCTCCTTTTTCTTCTTTGATACGATCAAATTGCTGCCAGGTAAACACCTTCTCAGCAAATTCCCTTTCAGCAAGGTCATAGCTCCATTTCTTAAACTGCCCTTCGGTAAACTTCATAATATTTCCTTTGTGAACGATGGTTACCGAAGGCCGTTTATGATCTAATGCATAATGAATGGCAGCACGCATCAGTCTTTCAGTGCCTTCTTTAGAAACAGGTTTTATCCCAATGGAAGTTGTTTCCGGGAATCTGATTTTTGTTACCCCCATTTCGTTCAAAAGAAAATTTAATACCTTATCATTCTCAGGCGTTCCGTTCAACCATTCGATACCGGCATAAATATCCTCTGCATTTTCACGGAAAATAACCATATCGGTTTTGGTAGGATCTTTTACCGGGGAAGGTACACCGGGATAATATTTTACCGGACGAAGGCATACATATAAATCCAGTTTCTGCCTCATGGCTACATTCAAAGAACGAATCCCTCCGCCTACAGGAGTCGTTAGTGGTCCTTTAATGGACACGATGTATTCTCTCATGGCCTCCAGTGTCTCTTCGGGTAGCCATTCTCCTGTGAGATGATAAGATTTCTCCCCTGCGAACACTTCTTTCCAGACAATTTTACGTTTATCCCCATATGCTTTCTCAACCGCAGCATCAAAAACACGAACCGCTGCTCTCCATATATCCGGTCCCGTTCCGTCACCTTCTATAAAAGGGATAATTGGATAGTTGGGTACATTTAGTTTCCCGTTTTGAATTGTAATTTTTTCTCCTTCCATGAACAATTAATTTATAATGTAAATGATCTGACTTCTGTTTCCTGCGCTCACAAAAATATCTAAATCACACAGTATTCCCAAAATATCTTACATATTATAAGACAATTATTCAAAATCCAGGTCAAATTGTTGCTTTAGCTGTTGTAAGCCGGGATTCTTCTTACTAAGATAAATATATTTTTCTTCCGTAGTATAAGGTTTCCTGGATGAAGAACCTTTTTTCTCAACATCAATACGCAATTGTATTCCATAGTGATCCAATTCTTTTTTAAGATAACCCAGCAACTCCGGTTTCAGGTTTTGCTCAAAGTCTTCTTTCAGATTTTTATTCTCCAGGGTGATATAAATTGTCCGTTGATCCTTAAGTACCGGCATATGTGAACGAAGAGCCGCCGAAAAACGAGGTTTCTCTGTCTCCATCATGTCTGCATAAGTCAACCATTTTTCATTTAACTGATCAATGGAAAACGGTTTCTCCATACCGGATTCCTGCACTTCATTTT
Source organism: uncultured Rikenellaceae bacterium (assembly GCA_964383915.1). GTDB lineage: Bacteria > Bacteroidota > Bacteroidia > Bacteroidales > VadinHA17 > DRPN01. Next base: position 17,043 of record CAYLJE010000032.1, on the reverse strand, counting down.
TCTTTTTTATAGGGACGTTACCACTGTTCCCGTTTTTCATACTTCCATTGAGGGCCTCTTTTATTGAGATAGTAGCAGAGATTCCGTTTACAGAAGATAGATTTTCTCTGTGGCTGCTGCTTTCAGAAACAACTGTCCCCGAATTTGTATTTACCTCAGGATCTGGTGCTTGCACCTGGGACTGAGCCGGAGATTTTTCTTCCGCTACGCCGTTGTTTATTTTCTGATTCCTGGTGTCTTCCTGTGCCTGTCCGTCAGGGACAGAAGAAGCAGCATCAGAGTCATCAGTGGACTTCCCCCCTTTCCTGCTGACACCGGGTTTTGGAAACTGTTGATGTTCTTTTCCCGGAGTTTTCTTTTTCGGAGGTTGATGGTTCATGTTCTTTATTAAGCGACTGATTTTCAACAATGTCAGTTCGACATGTAGCCGCTGGTTCTTACTGGCACGATAGGTAATATCTGCCTGGTAACAAATATCAATCGCCTGGAAAAGAAAATCCGGAGGACAAGAACGGGCTTGTTCAAGATATAGTTTTTTTGTAACATTCCCGACTTCGAGCAAAGGCAAAGTTACTTCATCCTTTGCTACCAGAATATCACGAAAATGGCTGCTTAATCCGGTCAGGAAATGCTGGGCATCAAATCCCTTTTTCAGGATTTCATCAAAGATCATCAGACATGCGGTCCCGTCTCCTTCCAACATATGCCGTGTAATAGAAAAATAGTAATCATAATCCAGGACATTCAGGCTTTTTATCACCGACGAGTAAGTAAGATGCTTCCCGGAAAAACTTACCAGCTGATCAAATACACTCAGAGCATCTCTTAAAGCACCGTCTGCTTTTTGAGCAATCACACCAAAGGCTTCCGGTTCGACCTGTATATTTTCCTTATCTGCTACATATTGCAGGTACTTCACAATATCTTCCACCTTGATCCGGTTAAAATCAAATACCTGACAACGTGAAAGAATGGTAGGAAGAATTTTTTGTTTTTCTGTCGTAGCCATAATAAAGATGGCATAGGACGGAGGTTCTTCCAGGGTTTTTAAAAAAGCATTAAATGCCGCTGCCGAGAGCATATGAACTTCATCAATAATATACACACTATATTTCCCAACCTGGGGAGGAATACGTATTTGGTCAATCAGATTCCGGATATCATCCACCGAATTATTGGAAGCAGCATCCAGCTCATGGATATTAAAAGATCTGTTTTCATTAAATGTTTTACAGGAAGCACACGCATCACATGGCTCTCCTTCCGGAGAAATATGTTCACAATTGATGGTTTTCGCAAGGATTCGTGCGACGGTCGTTTTCCCTACACCACGCGGCCCGCAGAAAAGATATGACTGGGCAAGATGCCCGGATAATATGGCATTTCTCAGGGTTTGTGTGACATTTTCCTGGCCAACCACTTCACTGAAAAGAGAAGGACGATATTTCCTCGCAGAAACAATAAAATTCTCCATAGACAACTATATTACCATTACTTAATTTCATTTTTTATACAGATCCATTTCTCTTTCTAACTGTCAGAAAAATTACAGAGCTGTTTTACAAAGATAACCAAACCGTCATAATATTTTCTGGTTTTACCTTAAAAAGCCACAGATATTTTGCAGTAGATAAAAAAAATTCTATTTTTGCAGGCCAAATAATTAAATGGTTAATTTAAAATTTATTAAGTATGTTAAATCATTATGAAACCGTTTTCATTGCAACTCCCGTTTTATCTGAATCTCAGATGAAGGAAACGGTAAAAAAAGTAAAGTCGGTCGTTACCGTCCATGGAGGGGACATCGTCCATGAAGAAAATTGGGGACTCAGGAAACTGGCATACCCGATACAGAAAAAATCCACAGGTTTTTATTATTTGATTGAATTTCGTACCGAAGGCGAAAGGGTTGAGACGCTTGAGACCGAATACAGGCGTGATGAACGTATCATCCGGTTTCTGACTTTCAAGATGGATAAATATGCCATCGAATATGCCGAAAAGAAAAGAAGACAGCAGAAAAGCAATCAAGATAAAAAAGAAAAAAAAGTGGAGGAATAAAACATGGCACAGAATAACTCTGAAATCAGATATCTGACCCCGCCGTCAGTTGAAATCAAAAAGAAAAAGTATTGCCGGTTTAAAAAGAACCGGATCAAATATATAGATTATAAAGATCCTGATTTTTTAAAGAAGTTTCTAAATGAACAGGGGAAAATATTGCCCCGCAGGATTACAGGAACATCACTGAAATACCAACGGAAAGTAGCAAAGGCAATAAAAAGAGCAAGACATCTTGCGTTGTTGCCCTATGTTGCCGATCTCTTAAAATAGGAGGAGTAAAAAATGGAGATTATTTTAAAAGACGATATGCCCAAACTGGGACATAAGAATGATATCATCAAAGTAAAAGACGGATATGCAAGAAACTATTTAATCCCCAAAGGATATGCTCTTGCAGCTACTCCTTCTGCCAGGAAAATGCACGAAGAAAACATGCGGCAACGGGCCCATAAAGAAGAAAAGATTAAAAATGAAGCGCTCAAACTGGCAAAAAAACTCGAGGGTATCACACTTACCATTGGAGCCAAAACCAGTTCAACAGGAAAAATTTTCGGGTCAGTGAATAATATTCAAATCGCCGAAGCACTTATTGAAAAAGGTTTTACTATCGACCGCAAAAAAATAACTTTCAAAGAAAATGTCATTAAAGAGGTAGGTAAATATGTGGCTACCCTCAACCTGCATCGTGAAGTAACGGTTAATATACCCTTTGAAATTATCTCTGAATAAGCAGATTATCCTATAGATAACTGTCCACTATCTTACGTGGGCAGTTTTTACTATTCTGTAGCAGAAGTTTATCTGCCGGCCACGGTTTCTATTTCAATAAGTGCATCCAGGGGTAATCTGACTACCTGAAAGGCAGCCCTGGCCGGCGAATTTTCATTATAAAAAGAAGCATAGACTTCGTTCATTTTTTTGAAATCATCCATATCTTTCAGATAAACAGTAGATTTCACAACATCATCCCTTGTATAACCTGCCGCATGAAGGATTATTCCAATATTTTTTAATACTTGCGCTGTTTGTTCCCGTATTCCTCCGGGAACAAACAACCCAGTGGATGGATCCACTCCCAGTTGACCAGAAATAAAAAGCATTCCGTTAATCTCTACTGCCTGACTGTAAGGACCTACAGCAGCAGGAACTTTCGAAGTTTGAATAATTTTTTTCATCGTCAAATGATTTTAAACGTTATTATTTATCAGGACGTTATGCTTATTAACCATCACTCCAGTATAGATTATAATCATCATTATTTTAATCTTATATCTTACCTGTCATACCAGCTTCTGCGTTTTTCATATTTCAAATCCTTCAATATAGATGATTTTATATTGATAACAAAAGAATAACTCTGGTGATAACCAATGGGAATCCAGGACATACTCATCTCCCAGCAATGTAAATCACGATGGATGTTAATAGATGAATAGGTCAGTTTATTCATTTTAAAGTCCCACCCTGTATTTCCGCTGATACGCCACTTGGGTGTAAGGCTAAAACTACCGCTAACGTTTAGAGTCTGAACAACGGATGATGTAAAGGCAGGCTTACTATAGTGTATATTATAACTAATTCTCAGATTCCAGGGAATATTAAAATAAGCATATTCTGTTTCTCCTGGTGGTTGTTTTTCAAGAACATTGGGTGATAATTGAGGGTTTTCCGCTTCTGTTTGCATACCTATCTTACCCCCCGGAATACCCATACGCCTGTTTTGATGTTGCGCGGATGAACTACTATTCTTCTTCTTCCCTCCTTTGAGTGAGAGATTCAGGGCAAAGTTCATGCTGGTTACACGAAACAGGGAAGAAGAAACGATAATATTTGGTTTATTAATTAAATGTCCATTTTTATCCAGGGCATATGGGTCCATGGTTCCACCAAATGTAAACTGTAAATTGTTTTTCCACAATGTGGTCCGTCCGTTAAAAGAAAGAGGAGCCCACCGCAAAGAATCTTTAAACACATTATAATTGGTAGAAAAATTCAGACTCTCCAGTAATTTTATTTTTTTTACACTATTGGCAGAATCTTTATTCGTTTTTACTTTCATTTCCAGGTTATTATTCAGTGAAAAGTTAACCATAGCTGATTTCCCCTGTAAGGAAGGGGTACCATATATTTCTTTTTCAAAAATGGAATAGTTCATGGCACTGTTTGTCGTAGTATCTACAATGGTCCGGTAATAATTTGGCATAAATTCACCCATATCAGGTACATAAGAAAAACTCACCGAAGGACTCATCACATGACGTATAGCCCGAACACTGGCATTGGCATTTTTAAAGATAAACATGCCATAGATTTTCGGGTTGAGCGACAGTGTCAGGGATGGCATTAAGGCATGAGCATAAATAACCTTATGGATAGTATCTGTTTCCAGATGAGACACATACTTTGAATTTGCCGAATCATAAGAATAGGAATAATATTTTTCTATATGCTTGGTATAAAGCACCCCGTTGTATTGTATTCTGGGGGAAATATTAAAGTTATTAAAGGGTTTCAGATTCACACCCAGCGGTATGGAGTGTTTGAATCCATTGGTCATATTATTGAAAACTTCAGAAGTGAACAGAAGGCTGTCCGTTGTTTTGATACGGTTTTCCATCATGGCATTGTAACTGAAGTCAATATTATCATACCAATGTTGTCCCGATGAATTCTTCCTGCGAAATGGATAAATCCGGTTCATATTAAAAGCCAGTTTTGGCAGGTTCAGGTCCACAGACCTGGTTTGGGAATTCTGGGAATGATACAAACTGCCTGAAAAGTTAAACGGGCTGCCAGGCCATATCTTCGAGAAAGAAACACTGGATTGTTTGGTATTGGTCAGAAAATCGGAGGCATTATAACTGTGATTTTTATCAAACGAACTGGAACTCAGGTTGACAGAAGCGCGAAAATTACGGGTGGGGTTGGCTTTCGAATCCTGATTGTAGTTCCACTGGAATGAATAGTCACGTTTTGAAACATAATTTCCCAGATCCAGGCTTCCCTGCACATTCTTGTAATATCTGAGATTTAGATTGCCACTGTATTTATATCTTTTTCTGTAATTGGATCCTACGCGTAAACCCCACGTCCCGTTTGTATAAATATCTCCGGTAAGACTAACATCAAAATAATCATTTAATGCAAAATAATAGCCTCCGTTCCGCAAATAAAAACCTCTGTTTTTTTCCTCCCCATATTCCGGAATCAATAGTCCGGAAGCATGGGTTTTTTTTACAGGAAAAAAACCAAAAGGTACAGCCACCGGCAAAGGAATATCAGCCACAACTAAATAGGCCGGACCGGATACAATTTCTTTTCCGGGGACTACCTTGGCCTTGGTCAAAGCTATGTAATAATGAGGATGTGGGGCATCACAGGTCGTATATTTGGCATGTTTAATATCAAAGATACCATTGTCTTGTTTCTTGGTGATATCACTGTGCAGAAACCCTCCCTCCTGCTTGGTAACAACGCCCTGAATATATCCTTTCCCCGACTTAAAGTTATACTTCAAGGTATTGGATTCGAACTCTTCAGAACCTTGTTTAAATTGTGGTTTTCCAACAATCTGCCCCGTGCTATCCGGCAGTCCTTTGGCAAAAACCTCATTTTTATTAAGATCAATTTCAATATAATCCGCTTTTAAATCAATCTCCTTATAGGTTACGTCTGCTGATCCATATAAATAAACTTTACGAAGGGTCATATCCATCATCATTGAATCCTGTGCCTGATAAGTAATCCGTGCATCAATCCGGTTGGGAGAAACAGTTTTTAAAGTATCTTCGGGAATCAGCAGCGTATCTGAAACATGCTTTACGGTATCCGGGGATAATAACATGGAGGGATCCTGTCTAATGTGATGAATTTGCGGAATTTCATTTTGAGCAGATAAAGAAAAAAAGAAAAAGATACCAACCAGAAAAAGAAAAACCTTTTTAAGCCGGAGGAATATACTATTTTTGTATGTCGAATGTTTATTAAACAAAGCGTTTTAAACAGAATTTTTATAACAACCACGGCAAAACTAACGAAATTCAGTGAGATGAAAGTATCACACTCAAATATTCTGAACATATATGTTGGCAAACGTTTGGAAATGGTTTTTCTTGTTTTGCTTATGATCTGTTTTCATCCTTTGGTTATGTGTCAGGATAGGGTCGAACATACTTACAGAATTAAAACAGTAGTTATTGATGCCGGTCACGGGGGAAAAGATCCCGGCACATTGGGGCAACATTGCAAAGAAAAAGATATTGCTTTGGCTATTGCCCTGAAACTCGGAAAATATATTGAAGAAAATGTAAAAAATGTTCGGGTTATTTACACACGGAAAACCGATGTTTTTCTTGAATTACATCAGCGTGGAGATATTGCCAATAAGAACCATGCCGATCTGTTTATTTCCATTCACTGTAATGCAAGTCCAAACAAAACAGTTCACGGGGCAGAAACATATGTTATGGGATTAAACAAAGAAAATAAGAATATGGAGATTGCCCGAAAAGAAAATTCCGTAATCACACTTGAAAGTGACTATACCCGGCATTATGAAGGATTTGACCCCAATTCTCCGGAGTCCTATATTCTTTTCAACCTGATGCAGAACACTTACCTGGATCAAAGCCTGGAATTTGCCTCTCTCGTACAAAAACAGTTCAGAAACAGGGCCGGACGAAATGACAGAGGAGTCTGGCAAGCAGGATTTCTGGTGTTATGGAAAACTTCTATGCCCAGCGTTTTGATTGAGACAGGATATCTTTCCAATCCTTCTGAAGAAAAATATCTGATGTCAGACAAAGGACAATCAATAATTGCTTCTGCTATATACAGGGCTTTTAAAAATTATAAACAAAAGATTGAAAAACACAGTGTCTTTTCCATGGAACTCACGGACAGCACAGAAATATATTTCAGCGTACAAGTAATGGCCTCCCGGAAAAAAATTCCCCTGGATCAAAGAAAATTTACAAAATACAAGCCTGTAACGGAATACAAAGATCATGACAAATATAAATACGCTATCGGAAGATCCGCATCGTATGATGAAATAAAAAAACTTAAACAAAACCTGATGACTGATTTCCCGGATGCTTTTATTATTGCTATTCAAGGCAATAAGATCATTTCCTTGAAAGAAGCCTTAAAAAAAAATAAACGATTGACTATTAAATAACACATTTTAATATTTTCTGCTATGAAACTCCCTAAAGAAGTTAAAGTCGGAATAATTGCAACTATAACCATTGCTGTTTTTATCTGGTTGTTTAATTATATGAAAGGGTTAAATTTACTCAAGTCCAAAAGTAATTATTACGTGATTTATGATAAAATAAACGGACTCAATGAATCAAATTCTGTATATATCAACGGTTATAAAATAGGACTTGTGGATCAAATTGATTTTACTTCCGATCATTCGGGACGCCTGATTGTTAAACTGTCCACAGACAAACCATTTAATATTCCAAAAGATTCCAGGGCCCAGATATACAGTGCCGATCTGATGGGAACACAAGCTGTCCGCATACTGCTGGGAAAATCCCGTCAATATTTTTCTTCGGGAGACACTATCTCCGGAGAGGTGGAAGGAGGCCTTCAGGAACAAGTAAGTGCACAAATCCTTCCGGTAAAAGTTAAAGCCGAAAATCTCCTGGCGTCTTTTGATACGGCCCTGGCGGTCATCCATGCTACCTTTAATAAGGATTTCAGAAACAACTTTAACAAAAGTTTTCAGGACATCCGATCTTCGGTGCAGCATCTGAACCGTACCTCTATTACTGTGGACACCTTTATTACCAACAAGAACGGACAGTTTATTTCGATAGTCAGTAACGTGCAGAAAACTTCTGTTTTACTGAAAAATGATCTTGTCAAACTGGATTATGTACTTGATAACCTGTCCGAAATCAGTGATTCTCTTTCCAGGGCTGACATGAAAGCTGTCATAGATAATCTGAACCGGACCCTTTCCGGGACTTCCATTCTGGTTGACAGAATCAATCGCGGAGAAGGATCTCTGGGTCTCCTGACAACAAATGACAGTCTCTACCATGAAATCCGTCAGCTAACTCACCGGCTTGATACCCTGGTTTATAAAATTTCAGAACATCCTAAAAAATACATCCGGGTAAAGATTTTTTAAGATTTATTCCTTTTTGGAGAAACAGATTTTGACAAAAAGATATTTTTCTTTGATGAAAAATCATTATGCTGTCCCTCTGTATATCAGGTTCGCTTTAATTAAATAAGATTAAACCTTTCATTAACAATTTTTTAAATCGGAATAATCATAATATGCTGTTATACAACATATTATAAATTCTTTCTCTGTCCATGATACCAAATCAACTGTAAATAAAGACCGTATATTATTTTTTAAAAAATCAAGTGAAGATTAATTTTTTTTTTACATTTTTTTTAACAAAATTGCTATCCGATTTTAGAACCGGCTAAATATATATAAACCTGTTTAAACCATGGACAAAGACATCAAAGATCATGAGGTTATTTGGAAAAACTGCTTACAAATTATTAAAGACAATGTCCCTTCTGTTAGTTTCAAAACATGGTTTGAACCGATCATCCCTGTAAAACTGAAAGATAATATCCTGACCATACAGGTTCCCAGTCCGTTTTTCTATGAATATCTTGAAGAACAGTATATAGATCTTTTGAAGAAAACCCTCAGGAAAGAATTGGGGAAAGGGGCAAAATTGGAGTATAATGTTGTAATGGAAACAAATATGCTGAACAACTCCAAACCTTATACTGTCCGTTTCCCTGCCCGGAACAGGTCAGAGATCAGAAATCGTCCTTTATCTGTTCCTATGGATAAAGCAGAGATATCTATCCGGAATCCGTTTATTATCCCGGGACTTAAAAAACTCAGAGTTGATCCCCAACTGAATCCTGAATATTCTTTTGCCAATTTTGTAGAAGGTGAATGTAACCGTCTTGCCCGTTCGGCAGGATATGCTGTCAGTCAGAGGCCCGGTAAAACAGCTTTTAACCCGCTTTTTGTATATGGTGACTCCGGACTGGGAAAAACACATCTGGCCCAGGCAATTGGCATTAAAGTAAAAGAAGATACCCCGGAACTGACAGTACTTTATGTCACCGCCAATCGTTTTCAAACCCAGTTTATCGAATCTATCCGCAACAATACGAGGAATGATTTTCTGCATTTCTATCAAATGATTGACGTATTGATAGTGGATGATGTCCATGAATTTGCCGGAAAAGAAAAAACCCAGGATATATTTTTCCATATTTTTAATCATTTACACCAAAGCGGAAAACAACTGATACTGACTTCTGACACAGCTCCGATAGAGTTACAGGGCCTGGAACAACGATTACTTTCTCGGTTTAAGTGGGGATTATCAACCGATCTGCAGGCCCCTGATTTCGAAACAAGAATGGCCATCCTGAAGAAAAAGATTTACAATGACGGAATTGAAATGAGTGATGAGATACTGGAGTATATCGCCACTTATATTACCACAAATATCCGCGAACTGGAAGGAGCTTTGATTTCATTGCTTGCACAATCAACCCTGAATAAAAAAGAAATTACCCTTGATCTGGCCAGAAAAATGGTTGACAAATTGATTAAAAATACACACAAAGAACTTTCGATCGACTATATCCAGAAAGTTGTCTGTGATTATTTTAATATCCCTATTGATCTCGTACTCTCTAAAACCCGGAAAAGGGAAATTGTGCAGGCACGTCAGGTAGCGATGTTCTTTTCCAAAAGTCTGACTAAATCATCCTTAACAACCATTGGTTCCCGTATCGGAGGAAAAGATCATGCCACCGTATTGCATGCCTGTAAAACTGTCAACAACCTGATAGATACTGACAAACATTTCAGATTACAGATTGAAGAAATTGAAAAGAAATTAAAATCCTGACGCCTTTCCTATTTTCTGTTTTTTTATCGTCTTTACCTTTTTAGATACAGGATGTTTCCTGAATGCGGCAGGGTTTCTTTCCGGCATGAATGATAAAAATTCAAATCTTTCCCTTATTTTTGCAGCAACAATGAGAGGATCATAAATGTCTATGAATTACTATTTATTGACACTGGGTTGCCAAATGAATAAATCCGACAGCGAAAGGATAAGCACCATACTGGAAGATATGGGATACCAACCTGTGGATGATGAAAAGGAAGCTGATCTTCTGGGAGTCGTTGCCTGTTCAGTACGACAAAAAGCCATAGATAAAGTATATTCAAAAATCTATAAATGGAACAGAACGAACGACAATCGCAATCTGATTACTTTTCTTACCGGTTGTATCCTCCCAGCTGACAAGAAAAAATTCATGAATCTTTTTGATCTTGTTTTTACAACCAATGCCTTACCTGATTTTCCTACTATGCTGAAACAATATGGCGTGGTTACCCCGCTATCGGTTCCTTCCCTGGTTTTATCAGAAAGTGGCCGGCCTAAAGGGAACACTTTTCCCAGCCTGACAAAAATAGCCAAAGACAACACAACCGCTATGGATGAAAAAGACAAACGAACCATCATGGATCGTTTGTGGGAAATAAAACCAACCTATCATTCTGACTTTGAGGCATTTGTTCCAATACAGAATGGTTGTGACAAGTTTTGTACTTTCTGTGTTGTTCCTTATACACGTGGCAGAGAAGTATCCAGATCATCTACAGAAATCCTGGAAGAAATCAGGAGTTTGATAAACCGGGAATACAAATCAATCACACTGTTGGGACAAAATGTAAATTCTTATGGCAAAGATAAACCGGGGAAAGAACTTTCTTTTGCCCGTCTGCTCGAAGAAATCGGGAAAATCGGAGAAGCTTCCGGAAAAAGATGTTGGATTTATTTCACCTCTCCGCATCCCAGGGACATGAAGCCGGAAGTTATTGATGTAATCGCCCGCTATTCCTGTCTTGCCAAACAAATACATCTGCCTCTTCAGTCAGGTGATGATGAGGTATTAAAAAGGATGAACCGGAAATATACCCTGGAAAATTATCGGAAGATCGTACATTGCATCAGAGAAAAATTGCCTGAAGCCACTTTATTTACTGACATTATTGTGGGATTCCCGGGGGAAACGGAAGATCAGTTCGAAAATACAAGAAAGGCGCTGAACGAATTCAGGTATAATATGGCTTACATTGCCATCTATTCACCCCGCCCCGGCACTGTGAGTGCCCGCTGGGATGATGACATCCCTGTCACTATCAAAAAAGATCGCCTGCACCAACTTACAAAAGAACTGGAGAAATCTGCATTACTGGCAAATCAGACACTACTGGGAAAAACGACCACCATATTGGTTACAGGGAAAGACAGAAAAGCAGAATATCTGTCAGGACATACCGAAGGAAGGATTAAGATAAGGTTCCCGTCGCCGGATGTTTCTTTAATCGGACATTTTGTCCGGGTAAAAATAATTTCCGTTACCCCCTTCTCGGTAGCAGGAGAAATAATAAAAGTTGGAGAAGAAGAATGGTTGCCATCCGCAAAATAGCATTTAAGACATTGGGGTGCCGGCTAAACCAGTATGAAACAGATGCACTGGCATCGGAGTTCCGCTCCAAAGGTTATGAGGTGGTTCCTTTTAGCCAACCGGCCGATATATATGTGATTAATACCTGTACGGTCACGAACCAAAGCGATCATAAATCAAGAAATATGATCAGTCAGGCCATCCGACACACTAAAAATCCACTTGTCATCGTAACAGGATGTATGGCCAATCATTACAGAACACAATTGGAGAAGCAGCCCGATATATCTTATGTAGTTGAGAACGACCGCAAAAGCTCTATAGTATCTCTGGTAGAAGCCCATTACCATGGTGAAATAACAACCCCGGACATGTTCCCCCGCGACAAGTTTCATTTTCCCCTCGCCAATAAAGCCTTTCACACCCGAAGTCTGATAAAAATACAGGATGGTTGTGACAATTATTGTTCCTATTGCATCATCCCCAAAGTCAGAGGACGGGCCATTAGCCGTCCAAAAGAAGAAATTTTGGATAACATACGTCATGTCGTGGATGCCGGATTTAAAGAAGTGGTAATGACCGGTGTAAATATAGGCCGGTATCAGTATGAGGGGTACATTTTTGAAGATCTTGTAGAAGAAATACTGGCGTTGCCGGGGAATTTCCGGCTGCGTATTTCCTCCATTGAGCCGGAGGGTTTTGGTGAAAAATTAATTGACCTGTTTGCACATCCTAAACTGACACCCCATATGCATTTATGCCTGCAATCCGGATCGGATATTATTCTGCAGAGAATGCACAGGAAATATAATGTAAAAACTTTCATGGACATGATAAACAGGTTCCGCCTACGTTATCCTGATTTCAACTTTACAACAGATATTATTGTGGGATTTCCGGGGGAAACGGAAAAAGATTTTCTTCAATCGGCCGCCATTGCCCGGGAAGCCCGTTTCAGCCATATTCATACCTTTAAATATTCCAAACGGGATGGGACACTGGCTGCCCGCATGGAAAACCAGATACCGGAAATCATAAAAACAGAACGCAGCAAGATCATACGGGATATCTCCGCGAAAAATAAAAGGGAGTATTACCATGCAATGATTGGCAAAACACAGGATGTTTTATTTGAAAAAGAAGAAAACCATTTTTCTTTGGGATACGGACAACATTATCTCCCGGTAATTGTGTATAACAGGATAACCAACAACCATATCAGAAAAGTCCTCCTAAAAAATATTGAAGAAAAAAAAGAACCTGTTCTTGTTGGCAAACTTATTTGATTATTTTATAACTTTATTTATTCATACCTTTCATCCACATATGAGAATTCTTATTGCACCTGATTCTTTCAAAGACAGTCTTTCAGCCACCGGAGTGTCAGAAATCATGGAGAAAGGATTAAAGCAGATTTTTCCGACATGTATAATAGATCAGGTTCCTTTATCTGATGGTGGTGAGGGGTTCACAGATGCTTTGTTGCATGCTGTCGGAGGATGGAAGGTCCAAACCCGGATACATGATCCTCTCATGCGGTCCATTGATTCATTTATTGGTTTAATTGATAATGACAAAACAGCTGTCATTGAGATGGCTACAGCCTCCGGGTTAGAGCTGTTGAAACCCCGGGAAAGAAATCCTTTGGTAACATCCAGTTACGGAACAGGAGAACTGATCAGGCTTGCCTTGGATCACCACTGTAAAAAAATTATTATAGGCGCCGGTGGCAGTGCAACCGTGGACGGAGGAATAGGCGCTGTTCAGGCACTCGGGGGTCGTTTTCTGGATAAATATGGAAATGAACTATCTTCGGGAGGAGGGAATCTGGATCGCCTCACACAAATTGATTTATCCTGGCTGGATAAACGCCTGAAGAAAGTTAAAATACAGGTGGCCTGCGATGTCACCAATCCATTCACTGGCAAAGAAGGAGCCGCTATTGTCTATGCACCGCAAAAAGGAGCCACTCCCGAAATGACCAACATACTTGAAAACAACTTATCACATCTCTCAGAACTTATCAATGATCAACTAGGTATTGACCTCGGGACGATGACCTTCGCCGGTGCTGCCGGAGGACTTGCCGGAGGTCTCATCTCTTTTCTGCGGGCTGAAGCCATATCCGGGTTTGATTTACTGAATAAAATTACCGGATTGAATAAAAGAATCAGGTCAGCTGACCTGATTCTTACAGGAGAGGGGAAAACAGACCGTCAGACACTCTTCGGAAAAGCCCCCTATGCTTTGGCCAGAGTTGCCTCCCGTTCTCATGTCCCTGTAATCGTTTTTACCGGTTGGTTTGATATTGAAGCAGCCAATATGCTTGAAAAAACTTTTACTGCCATCATTCCTGTTCATCCCCATCCTCTTTCTCTGGACGAAGCACTTGCTAAAACAAAAGAGCATCTGATGATTGCTGTTATTTCTACGATGAAGCTTATCAAAACAGGGATTATGCTCGATAAGTCAAATTGACAAAAAAAGAATCCCTAACATCTGCCATTTTTGAGAAGCTACCTGCCAATTTTACATTAATAATGTGTCATTTTTAAGAAACTGCAGGAATATGACTGTTTGGCATAATATATGATAAAAGCGAATACAAAATCTATAGTAAAGGAAAATGGAAATGTTGAAAGAGGTAAGGGTTCATTCTCACAGCGAATTATTGGATAAAATAGCAAAAGAGGAAAGGGCATATGTACTCCTTTACAAAGAGGATTCCGATTTGAGTGAGTGTGCAAAAAAAAATATCAAGCAGGCAGTAAACAACCATAATGACTTGACCTTGCATATGGTTAATGTTACTCAGGTAAGGGATGTGCATCCTGTGTATGGCATTACCTCAGTTCCCACATTGCTTACTTTTGAAAAAGGCGAGTTTAAAAACACTATTAAGGGCTGTAATGATGCAAATTATTATAAAACTATTTTTGAAAATTTGATTACGGCCACCAGACCGTCGGCCGAAGGAAAACCTCAGAAAAGAGTCGTTGTTTATTCTACTCCATCCTGTCCGTGGTGTAATACGCTGAAAAATTATCTTCGATCCCACAACATCCCGTTCCGGGACATTGACGTATCAAGGGATCAGCATGCTGCCGAAGAGTTGGTAAGGAAAACCGGACAACAAGGTGTTCCACAGACAGCAATTAACGGTCGGTGGGTCGTAGGATTTGACCAAAAAAAAATCAATCAGTTATTAGAAATAAAAAATTAAATAATTTAAAATCCTGAAACAAAATGAAAGATTTATTACCTGTAAATCAAAATGTGATCCTGGATATCCAGGAAACGGAAGCAGAACAGAAAACAGCCAGTGGAATTATCATTCCGGACTCGGCAAAAGAAAAACCAAAATATGCTAAAGTTATAGCTCTTAGCAATATAGATAACCTTGAGATTGCGGTGGGAGATATCGTCTATTACAAGGAGTTCTCCGGAACAGAAACTGAATTCGAAGGGAAAAAATACCTGGTAATTCCCTATGCAGACATTCTGGCTAAAGTAGTGGAAACAGAAGAAATATAGTCTGCCATAAATTGGACGAAAAACTTTTTTCTGGTAAAACAGGCTGAAACATCAGCCTGTTTTTTTGATAACAAAAAAAGGCCTCGAGGCCTTTTTTTTAAGACTATTCTTCGTAAGCAAATTTTCTGTCATTACATGGCAGCTACACGGTATTTGAAAGAGGAAATATTGTTCGTAATCTTCCCCTCGTTTTTCAACTCCAGCAAGTTATTCAGTCCTTCGGTATATGACAGGGACAGATTCATAATAATTTCACCCAAAGATGAATTTTCATGATTTTTCAAATAAGTCATGATGGCATCTTTTGTTCCAATCTTTCTACTCCTTTTTCCAATTCCGAATAAAATTTTCATGATATTATATATTTTTGTGTATGTTTCCAGCTCCTTTTTATTTGCTTCAATAAATTCTTCTTACCCGTTTAATTTATAGATGATTAAAAGTATAAAAAGGTTGCTTTGAAAATAAAATATTCTTCAAAATATTTCCTTCAGAACAAGTTCTGCTACTGGGTGACAAATTCATTTTTCCGTCACAAGCATTATTCATCCTGCAAACGTAAAAGAAAGGCATAAAATAATAAGATGAATGGACGAAACCGGACTACTTACGTCTGGTTCATCATCCCTTCACTTTTGGCAACCAGGGATGCCACGGTTGAATCACCGGTAACATTGACCGCCGTACGCAACATATCCAGGGGCCTGTCCACACCCAGGATCAAAGCCACCCCCTCGACAGGTAACCCCACAGAAGTAAGGACAATAATCAACATAACGATACTTCCGCCGGGGATGCCGGGGGATCCTATAGATGCCAACAAGGCTGTAAACAAAATAATCAGCATCTGCCCAAAAGTCAGGTCAATGCCAAATACCTCTGCAATAAAAACGGCAGCTACAGCCTGGTAACAACTGGTACCATCCATATTAATGGTTACACCGATAGGCAGGACAAAGTTGGATATCTCGGAATGAACCTTCAGTTCATTTTCCACCTGTCTTTTGGTGACAGGGAGCGTAGCAGCACTCGAACTGGTGGAGAAAGCAACCAATTGTGTCGGAAGTACCGCTTTTAGAAACTTCCCGGGGCTCATGCCAACAAATAATTTCATCAAGGTTGGGTAAAAAATCAATATCAGAAAGAAAAGACCCACTACCACAGTTATAAAATACAACCCCAGTGCCTTAAACAAAGCAATATCTGCACTAAAGTCAACAACCAGGGCTGCCAGCAGGGCAAAAACACCGTAAGGGGCAAAGCCCATGAAAATATCAATGATCTTCAGAATGATTTCATTGAGGCCGTCAAGAAACTTTTTTACCGTTGAAACTTTCTCAGAAGGTAACAATACCATGGCAATGCCGAAAAAAATGGCAAAAAATATAACCTGAAGCATTTTAGAGTTATCAGAGGAAGCCTTCACAATATTTTCAGGTACCATATCTACCAGGAAATGGAGGGGCGACTGTTTTTTCTGTTCTTCAGCAGCAGACTTTCTGTCTGCCAGGGAAGTTAAATATTTTTGCTGATATTCTACTTTTTTTTCTTTGGGAAAGGTATTTCCGGGTTTAATAATATTTACCAGTATCAAGCCAACTGCAATGGCAAATAAGGTGGTTAATATGTAAATCACCAGTGTTTTCCACCCTATCCTGGATAGTTTGGAGATGTTGGTTAAACTGGCAATGCCACTAACAAGGGACACAAAAATCAGTGGTATGGCCACCAGTTTTAACATATTCAGAAAAATAATTCCCCATGGTTTAATCCAGTTGGTAGTAAATTGTTCCCATCCGGCCGCATGGGCAATAATACCCCACAGCATCCCCAGCACCATCCCCAACAAGATTTTCCAGATTAAAGGCATTTTTCTCCACATGATTCAATTTTTAACAGATAAAAAGACACATCATAAAATCATCTCCGAATAAATTAAAAATCATTATA
>CAYLJE010000031.1:0-20833 GCA_964383915.1 uncultured Rikenellaceae bacterium | reverse complement strand
AGAATAAACATTTTTTTGATACAAATAATATTAAATATAAAACATTTCTTTTTATAAACATTTTTTTAAAAATAATACATTTAATTGTAACAGATTGTTAACAGAAAACTTTTATACAAATGAAAATAGAGAAAATAGCCATTACATGTGATCATGCGGGTTATAAACTAAAAGAGAAATTAATTGAATATTTTCGTAAATATGAAAATCTGTTTTTTGAAGATTTGGGAACTTATTCTGAAGTGAGTGTAGATTATCCTGATTTTGCCCATAAGATTGCTGTGGATTTAGAGGAAGGTAAATATGATAAAGGAATTACCATTTGTGGTAGTGGAAATGGAATTAATATGACAGCCAACAAGCATCAGGGTATAAGATCTGCTTTGTGTTGGAATGAAGAAATTTCCAGGTTGGCAAGAGCCCATAATGATGCAAACATTTGTGCTTTACCTGGCAGATTTATTGGTGTTGAAGAAGCAGTTTTGATTGTCAATACGTTTTTAAAGACTTCATTTGATGGTGGGAGGCATCTTAGAAGGGTAAAAAAAATTCCCTTGCGGTAGTGAAATATTCTTTTTTAAAGATTTTTTTCATTAAGTAAAAGTAAAAATTAAAATGCATGAAAAATTACAGAATGTCAGCAAAGGAAGCCATAGCGGTTATCAAAAATGAGAAAATAAATACATGGTTTGATCTGGGTCTTTTTCTGGATCGGTTGAAAGAGAATAATCCTGTTCCGGCTGCTTCATTCAATGGTGATATTGAAGAATATTTTAATCATTTACAGAATCGTGGCATTGGTTTTCTTACGTATGCTTTTTCGGTAGATGGTGTTACCAATGAAATATTGAAATATATAAGAAGCCTGAAATATTGGTTGAATGATCTGAAAATACATTTGATTGCCGGAGAATTCAGGTCTGATTCTTATAAATTGATTAAGAAGGAATGGAAGAAATATACTATTGACGAAGCACAGGCTTTTAATAAATGGAAATATTATAAAGATTTCTTTTATAAAAAGATGGAGCGGGGTAGTAAGGAATATAATGATTTAATTATAAATTTTTGGAGTGAAACGGTAGTTATTGTGGAAAAACTGGCTAAATATGCAGAACGTAACAGAATCTCTATTTTGTATATTGTCAATGTCTGCTCCAATCCGGGAAATGTTTCATTATCACTGGCTACCGTATTAGTGTCCGAGCTAATGGGGATACCTGTTATCAATAACAACCATGACTTTTTTTGGGAAGGCGGAAACAGACCGGAGGATATTCAATTGAAACGAAAGAAGAAAGGACACAGGGATTTCTTTTTTACCAATGCACATCTGGGAGAAGTATTTTCTGTAATCGAAGTATTGTATCCCTGGGAATCACGTACCTGGATTACGGTGAACATCAATAAAAGGCAAAGTGAACATATTATTCATCACAATGGTCACAATCCTGCTAATGTTTTGGAAATAGGTACAGCTGTAAATTTAGAACCTTATTTAAATGTTTCCAAAAGGGACAAGATTAATACATTTTATCAGTTTGAAAAAGTCTTAAGCCGGTATGGTAAATCATTGGTTGCTTTTTCGGTAAATGATGTTATAAGGAGGAAACTTATTTATAAGGGAAATCCCGGGCCTATATTAATTGGATATAACAAAACACATATTGTAAGCAATTTCCTGGCCGAGAATATTATTTTTCTGCAACCAACACGTATCATTGCACGAAAACGTATAGAAACAGGATTCCGGTTGATTCATAAGATGTTTGAAAGGAAGGAATTTTTCTTTAAATTCAGTGAAACAAGTAATTTGAAGATAACATTGATTGTTACCGGTCCGGTTGCCGGAGGACATTATGATTATCTCAATAAACTGATACGCCGGTTTCAGCTTTTGCTCGATTCTCTTAGAAAAGAATATAGAAGCAGGGTTTTTCTGGCTTTTCTGTTCAGCGAACTGGATAAAGAAAATTTCAAAAAAAAATTTAAAAATCCGGTCGGGATACCGGAATTGTATAATATTTCATCGCTGGTATTATTACCGAGCGAAGCGGAAGGCAGGGGTTTACCGATTATTGAAGCGGCTGCCAGCGGAAAACCAATTTTTTGCCGGAGATATTATCCCGAACATGTATATTCTGAAGTTATTGGAGAAAATTTACCGGAATCGGAACGATTAAGGGTTATTGAATATGATGGAAAACAAATTACAAAAAATCAGGTAGATGAAATTACCAGACGGGTCTTTTTCCCTCATATGTTTCTGGAAGAGATTAAGCATAACAGAGCGGTTGTTATAAAACGGTATAGTTATGATACACTAAACCGAAACATGTATGAAATTCTCAAGACATTATATTTTCAGCAGGAAAACAATGCTCCTTCCATGGGAAAAGTTAAAAAGACTTTTGAAGATTATAAAAAAACCTTTGATTATGCTGATGAAAACCTGAAAAAAATTCTTCATTCAGAGAATAGGAAATATCTGCCGGGATTTAACCGGCTTGGTTTTATGATCTATCTTAAATCTTTAATCGATCCCAGTGCTTTCAGAATGGAAGAACAAAATATGAGGGGAATGGTTTTTGACTTTGCAGAAGATCTTTGTGAAAAAAGTGCAACAACATTGACTCTTGAAAAGAAAATACTTTTTTTTAATGCTGTAGATAATATTTTCAGATACAGGAAAGGAGAGTTAAAAATCAGGCATGATCATTCCATGGCTTACAGACACAGGAATAAATATTATTATCCTTACAGAGATTATACTTTCCAGGAGATTACAGGACTGGTTAATTTTTTATATAAAACATTACTAAAACATAAATACAGTGAACAACTGAATACCCATACACAATTTTTTACCGATTGGAATCTTGCTATTGCGCAATTAACAGGGAGTGATTACCTGAGCATAGACAACAGGGATATCCTGATGAGCAAATTGAAAGACAATGTTCCTATCCTGGTTTTTTCCGGATCACAAATTCTATATGCGCTGGAATTTTTTGCCCTACAATCAATACGTGCCAGGCTGGGGTTGAAACTAGTGGAGGAACTGACGGAGAAAAAATTAATTAATTATGTGGATAAAATAGCGCCGGTTTATTTGTTTTTACAAAGAAATCCGGTAAGTAACTGGGTGTCTGCTGATACAATTGTAAACTATATTAAAAGCGCCAGGGATAAAGAATTATTGTTATTGTATCGGCATGGTTTATTGAAATTTGTTAAAACAAACCAATGGACGGTGGGAATTCATTTTGCGCAGCTTGGAAAACAGGCATTGAGAGTCGTCAGAAAAGTGAGTGAAAAAAATGGGTTACTAATTACAGACAGGCTAAATGCTGCAGTAATGACAGATTTTGTTGAGATCGACAGGATACATATTGGAAAGGCAGAAAACCCTTTGATTGCCAATATGATTGGGATACCTGAAGGAAGTGGATTTATTCAGTATATTCCGGCCGGCATTCGGGCTACCCTTGCTTACCCTACGCCTGTCCAAACAGCTTATGATTTCAATAAGATTCTACATTCTAAACAGGTAATTAAATTAAATAAAGATTTAGGGTGGGATGTTCTTATTGAAAAAGTAAGGGAAGATGCAAAGAAAAAGGGGTCACCTCTGAAACATGTGATGGAAACAATGTATCACAGAAATAAAAGGCCTGAAAAAGTGCATTATGAATTTATTAGTGGCGTTTATAATGACGGGTATCCCTGGTCTGGCGTTATGGCAACAACAAAAGTACCGGGCAGAGGGAAAAAATGGCAATTTGAAATAGTATATAATAGGGGGGAAACATCGAAAGTAACAACTTTTGTTAAAAAATTTGAGGAAAATACCGGAAAAAAAGTTTTGATCGCCTGGAACGGAGGTTATATTTTAAATCCCGAGTTGGTAGGAAAACTTGGCCTGCCCGAATCTTATATTGGCTCTCCGTTGGGCTTTTTGGTTTCTCACGGAAAGATTGTCTCACCCCCGTTATTTAATAAACCCGCTTTGTTGATTTATAAAAATGGTAAATTAGATATAAAACGGGTGAACCTGACAGATGGATTTATTCTAAAAACCGGTGGAAAAGAGATTGCCTTTCCGGCAGAGAACCATAACCGTTGTGGGGATAAAAGTAAACCCTGCTATTATGATCTTATGATAGATAATAATACTATCCCGGGAGATGGCAGGGTGTTTGTACGTCTTGCCGGGAATGTTGTAAAGGATATTGTCAGAACAAAGCAAGGAGAAAGCATTCATCTTATTCCTGTAGGACTTACGCTGTCTTTTACTGTGGATCAATTTCCTGCTGGTTTGGACAGAATAGACCAGACAGTGGATATTTTTATGCCTGAATATAAACAGGTATTTCATGCTGTGGAAGCAGGACCTATGTTACTTGATAACGGAGATATCTGTATTGACATGGAAACAGAAGGCTGGGAAAATGAAAACTCCATACGTACGCAGGCAGCCCGGTTGGATTATACGGATATGAGAGGCCCTAAGATTGCTGCCGGCATAGACGAAAACAAACAATTGGTCGTCTTGACCATTAATGGAAGAATCAGGGAATCTGTGGGCGCAACCCATTATGATATGGCTGAAATATTAAAAAATCAAGGCATTGTGAAAGCCATGGGCTTTGATCCGGGAGGAAGTAGTACGTTGGTGGTTGGAGGTAAGGTGCTAAATATATCTCCGTATAACAGCCGTTATGAAGAGAATATTTATTCACTTCCACCCGAACCGAGAGCTGTGGCAAATGCTGTGGTAGGTTATCTTGAGAGTAGTAGATGATTTTTTAATGCAGAGACAGCTGTTTTTTAATCATGACCGGCATATATATTCATATTCCATTTTGTAAAAAGATTTGTTATTACTGTGATTTTTATAAGAGCAGAAATTTGTCTTTGAAAAGCGATTTTTTAAAAACCCTGAAAAAAGAAATATCCCTTCGGAAAAATTATCTTAAAGAAGATGACATTGATACCGTTTATTTTGGGGGAGGTACACCCTCTGTCTTATCACCGGAAGAAACCGGAAATATACTGGATGTACTGAATGGAACTTTTCATTTTGTAAATATTCCGGAGATTACTTTTGAATGTAATCCGGAAGATATAAACCGTAAATATCTGAACGGGTTAAAAAAGATTGGCATTAACAGGCTAAGTATAGGATGTCAGTCTTTTTCCAACAGGGATTTGACTTTGATGAACCGGCGGCATGATGCCAAAAAATCCTATGAAGCTGTAAGGGAAGCACATGAGGTCGGTTTTGATAATCTGTCAGTAGATCTGATTTACGGCATCCCGGGCATGACGTTGGAAGAATGGAAAAATAACCTGGATATTGCGTTGAATCTACCAGTAAAACATTTGTCTGCTTACCTTTTGACTGTGGAAGAAAATACGGTCTTTGCAGTGTGGAAGCAAAAAGGAAAAATAACCCTGCCGGATGAAAATTCAATTATCAGTCAATATCAAATGCTGGTGAAAGAAACGAAAGATAAGGATTTTATTCACTATGAAATTTCAAATTATGGAAAAGAGAATTATTTTTCAAAACATAACAGGATGTATTGGGATCAAGGTAAATACTTGGGCCTGGGGCCTTCGGCCCATTCTTTTAACTCGGTTTCCAGGCAATGGAACACAAGGGACTTGATAAAATATATTTCAGAAACAGAAAAGGGAAAGGTTCCCTATGAGAAAGAAATCTTAAGCGAAAAAATGCGGTTTAATGATTATGTATTGACTTCTATGAGGACGATGTGGGGAACAGAACTGGCAAGGCTAAAAAGATATTTTCCGGACACTTTTGTAGAATATTTCCTCTCCACCGTTCGCAAGTGGGGAAAAACAGGCCATATCATAGAAAAAGAAGGCCGTTTTATGCTGACAAATAAGGGAATTTTATTATCCGATGCTATTTTAGCAGAATGTATGCTGGTTTAATCCGCCTTCCATCGGCCGCCATGCGCTTACGCTGAAGCTACTCAGCGGAGGCCTCAGCGATAGTGTGCAGACAGATTACCCCGGGGTAGTTCATTCCAATTTGTATGAGGAAGAAAATTTAAGGACAATAGACAGTAATTGTTTCAGTTTCTCTTCCAACACCTCATAAGAAAAATACTTTTTACCCAACTGGAAATTATATTCTCCGATTTCATGATTTAACTTTTCATTGTAAATAATTTCATGCATTTCTTCTACTTTATCCCGGGTGAGGTTGTTATCTTCCAGCATGACGGTTTTGAAACCCCTGCTTCCGATGTCGGGCCAATAAACAGGTTTGTAATTATTCACGAAGACAGGCCGTTTTGCGAGAACAGCTTCAATAAAAGCATTTCCGAAACCCTCATATGTACTGAAATAAGTACAGGCGGTTGCATTGGCATATGCATCTGAAAGGGAATATTTTCCGCTACGTACTCCGGTAAATCCCTTATTATGTATCAGGTGAGAAGCAAAAAAGATCTGATCGCTTACTTTTAATTTATGAATCTGGTTCATCAGTTCATTATAGTATAAACTTCCTGCATCATCAACATAATCACCGGTGATGACCAGTTTTATATTTTTATCTTTTAAATGGTCAATTAATTCAATAGCAACCTCAATTCCTTTTCTACGTACAATCCGTGTGATCTGGAAGAGCAGTTTGTTCTCAGGAGATAATCCCAGGTCTCGGGGCAGGTTTTTATTGTGGTCATCCTGAATGCCAAATTTCATGTTGAAATCCATCACATTTGGGACGACAACAGAATCCCTGTTGAATTTTTTCTTTAGATATTTCTGTGCATTTAAGTTGATAACGGCATGAAATGTATGAGGTAATCTGAGAGGAAAAGTGTCTTCTACAATTTTATTTATTTCTTTATGAGGAGATATATATCTGTTCCCTCTTTCCCAGGCAAAATCATGATCGTGCGTTATGGTAGGAATACCCAGTTTTTCAATAGCAATAGCAATCCCTCTGCCCATCTCCAGATGTGCCGGCAAAGCGGAAGCATTTTCGGAAATGACAACCTCTATTTTATTATCATGTATCCATTGAATAATCTTATCTGCAATGATATTTGAATATAAATTGATATGTTCCAGTAGTTCATCAATATTAGCGTCCGGATGAAAGAAAGCTTTTTTCTGGCCCCAATAACTTTCGGGTGAGAAAAATGACATCTCTACCACCAGGGTATCATGCCCGGGATCAAAATTCCAGTTTTGATATTGGCCTGAAATGATGAAAATTTCATGGCCCATTCGTTTTAAGACATCAATCCATTTTTCAGTTTCCAGAGCCACCCCATCCACACCACCGATGCGCCCGATTATAATACCTATATGCATGGTAGAGTTATTTTAAAATTATTTTAATATAAACGATGAATTGCCGATGTTATGTCCTTCAAGATAGAGAAATACAGAATATTCTCCCGGGATTAACGAACCATCATTATCCCAAAAAATACACATACCAATATCTTTATTCAGATATTCTATTTCCCGACTGGCAGAATAAACAAGCTTGTTTCCATTTATATCAATGACTCCGGTTTCAGGACCGGCCAAAATAATGCTGTCAGGACGTTGTATTCTCATATAGACCGTTTTATTACCTGCTTCGACAATAGGATTTTCACGTAGTGTAAAACAAATTTTTAGTTTGTTGATTTTTCTTATTTTATTTTTTTCCTTTCCTCGTTTGTTTAATGGAGTAACCGTAATGTTCTTAGCAGGAATGAGTGATGCAATTTGTACTTTACCGGTTAAATTCTCCTTTATTTTTTCAAGCACTTTCTTGGATTTTTCAATGGTCTGTAACTTAGTGCTTATCTGCCTGTTCTTTTCTGTCAGCATTTCATTCCGGGTATTCAGTGAATCAATTTGACGGATATAGCTTTTCATAATACCCCGAAGAGTGGTGATTTCTCTCTTGTAAATTCTGATTTTCTGAATATTGGATGCATGTAATCGCAGCAGGTATTTGATGCGGTTTTTTTCATTGTCTATCTGATGATTCAGACTGTCATTGGATGTTTTCAAAGTGTCATACTGAAACATAAGGTTTTCCAGCTGATGGGTCAGAGAATCTTTTTCTGCTGTTAAGACCTCTTCCATTTCAACCATTTGTGATTTTTGGTTATAGTACATATAAATCAATCCCCCCAGGCCAATACCTAATAAAATGATTAACAGGATTAACCAGGGAATCCCTTTTCTTTTATTTTTTTCCCGATTTTTTTCCATAGTTTGTATGCCCATGATGTTGTGTTTTAAAGTATTGATATTTCTTTAACAGATAATTTGAACTATTTATTTTATCCGGTTGTTTTTTTGTCATGCCACCCTGTTTGTATCATATGTGTCTTTTAAAGGTTTAATAATAAACAATTACTTGCTTAAGGCAAGGCTACGTAAAGAGAAAATAATCTCTTTAATTTTTACAATGTCTTTTTCAGAATAGCTGATCATATCTCCGGAAGCAATTATCGTTTTGTTTTGTGGATCAATCATTACATTATCCTGAAAAAAAATCCGGGTTTTATTCATGTATCTGTCCAGAACATATAACCTGCGGTAAAAATAAGCCACATTGGTATCAGTATAAAAATTTTTAATGACAGAAAGCAGGTATTCAAGTGAATATTTTTGTTCTACGATTTTATTTATGATTTCAGGATTGTTATCCTTAAGAAGATCATGTGCAGCAATATACATAGCCTCTATCCAGGCACCTGTGATAATAAGATAAGCGGTATTTCCCTGATTCTGTTCGATTAGAAAATGGTTAATCCGGTTAAATGCCTCGATGCCTATTTGAATGAGAGAGTCGGGGTTTGAAATATTATAATCAAGCCGTTTCATGAGATTACGGATATATTCAGGCGGGATCCCTAATTGGCCGGACAGCTCTAGTATGACATTTAGATATTTGACTGCATCCCCCGATTGAAATAACTGGGTATAACTGAGGTCAGCACCATAAATACCCAGGTTAATGGCAATTTGTACTTTTGTGTTAAAAGCCGGAATATTATCTGTGGGGCTTAAGATATCGGGATTATAGATAATGTGTTTCCGTTTGAAGATGGCAGAGACTTTAGCCGGTGAATAGATCCCGTAAAAAATTGAGTTTTCATCCGTTGGTGTATTTTCAATAGACTGGTTGGATGAGGGTTTGGTATGTTCAAAATCCAGTGTATCCGTATAAAGAGAAATGGCTTGTTTTTTTTGATGGCAGGCATAAAAGGGCAAGAGAATAGTCAAAATAAAAAAAACAGAAAAAGATCTCAAAAATTTTTTATGTGTGTTTTTTTTACCCATAGACGGATCAAAGATAAAAAAACTTTTAAGGTTGAATAGTACGGGGCCCGATGGCCAGGGAAATTTTCCTTTTAAGGTTGTTTAAATTCATGAATTTTTTTGTCATGAGATCCTCTTGTTCTTTGTTCCCGTTATCCTGGGCTTTTTTTAATTCTTCTGAGGTTTCGTGAAGGGCTTTTTCTATTTTAATTCTTTTGAAAGAAAGCACGGTTTTCGGGATGATTTGTTTCAATTTCATCTCTTCTGTTTCCAGGTAGTTGTCATGACGGGTCCATATTTTGCTTATCCGGTATGGTTCAGCAATAAAAGTAGCCATAAGCGAGCTTATTTGTATGTCGGGATGATTTACAAAGTGTTTGATATCTAACTTTATATCCTGATGATATAAATGAACATATTCTTCAAAAATTTTTTTGTAAAGAGGATGATCCGGTCCCAGACCGTCATTTTGTAATTCCCTGATAATATAGTCAGCTACAGAAATTGTTTCCTGACGTGGTTTGTTTCCAAAGGTGAGGGTTTGTGAAGAGCCATACTTCAGAAGAAGACGAATAAGCTCTTTTTCATATTCTTCTGCCTGATTTGTTTCTGAATAGGTTTTTGTTTGTTTTTGAGTAGATACTATAACCTGTTCTTCCAGCTTTTTAAGATTACGGTATTTTTTTTCTGTATGTTTTCTGCGGATTTTATTGATCTCCTGGTAAAGGGTATCTTCACTTATATCCAGAAATGTACTGCTTTCCTTTAGATATATTGAACGGATAATATTATTTGGAATGACTGCGATCGAACCCACGATACTTTGGATCATGCCGGCACGTTTTACAGGATCGTTTTTCACTTCTTCTGCTAACAGACGGGTTTTAAAATGGATAAAATCTTCTTCATTTTTTTCAAGATATTGTTTTAATTCGGTTGTACTCTTTTTTTTTGAGAATGAATCAGGGTCTTCTCCTTCCGGTAACAGCAGAACCTTAACGTTCAGTCCTTCTTCCAGTACCATATCAATTCCCCGAAGAGAGGCTGATACCCCTGCCGGATCCCCGTCATAAAGAATAGTAATGTTTTTCGTAAACCGTTTGATTAACCTGATCTGATCCTGTGTCAGAGAGGTTCCTGAGGAAGCAACGACATTCGCTATTCCATTCTGATGGAGGGACAGCACGTCGGTATATCCTTCTACCAGATAACACTTATCAAAATGCATGATTGCTTGCCGTGCCTGAAAAATTCCGTAAACGATCTTGCTTTTGTGGTAAATGGGAGATTCGGGAGAATTTACATATTTGGCTGTTTTTTCTTCTTTTTTTAATACCCTCCCGCCAAACCCTAACATGTTACCGGAAAGACCATGAATAGGAAAAATTACCCGGCCGGCAAAACGATCACGTAAACGAGGACCGTAGTCAATGGAGAGACCCGTTTTTACAAGATAATCCTTTTTGTACCCGGCCTGTAAGGCCGCTTGTGAAAATGCATCAGAGTGACCCGGACAATACCCTATATCAAAAGATTTTAGAGTTTCCTGAATAAATCCACGTTCTTTGAAATAGCTTAACCCGATGGAGATGCCTTCAAGGTTGTCATAGAGACTTTTTATAAAAAACTTTTTTGCAAATTCAGTAACTTTGAATAAACTTTCCGTTTCATGTTGTTCGTGGATTTCTTCCTCCGTCAGTTCACGCTCTTCAATTTCTATGTTGTATTTTTTTGCAAGATAACGAAGAGCTTCGGGATAACTTAAATGTTCATACTCCATGATGAAATTTACTACATTACCCCCCCTGCCACAACCAAAACATTTGAAAATGCCTTTGGAGGGAGACACCGTGAAGGAAGGTGTTTTTTCATTGTGGAAAGGACACAAACCAACATAATTTACACCTCTTTTTTTTAAAGATACAAAATCACCGATAACATCTACTATATCAGCTGCATCAAGAATCTTTTCGATGGTTACCGGGTCAATCATTTTGTTATTTTTTGCATTATCCTGCTTTACGAAATTACACATTTTATATGGAACTTTTTACCACTTACGGATAATAAAAAAAGGATTCCGGCAATGTAATAAAATAGTGTAGATTGGCATTAAAAACAGGGATTAGTGTGTTTGTTCCGGGATGTGAACAGTCAGGTATCGGGCCGTTTTTTGTTTATTCATGAAACTCATATTTTAAAAACGAAGTGAATTAAAATATGTAAGTTGAATGAATCCCGATAGTGAAGCGTATCGGGATAAATGAGTTGAATACTCCGCTGCTTGCAGCGATTAGAGAAGGATTCCTATAGTGATACCTCGACAGCTTGCTGCGAGGTAATTCATTTGTGAAACTCATATTTTAAAAACGCAGTGCATTGAAATAGGTAAGCTGAATCACGATAATACAGCATAACGGACATAACCAAACCAATGCGCTGGCAGGATTCAATAGGCAAAAGCAAGTGAAGTAATACTGATGCTCGTTTCAGGTGCTTTTAGAATGACTGTAGCACAGGCTTCTATCGTAGATCCGGTGGTGATCACATCATCTACCAAAAGCAAATGTTTTCCTGAGAAATTTTCAGGGTTGTGTAATGCAAAAATACCTTCTACATTTTTCCATCGATTGTAACGGTTTTTTTTCGTTTGAGAAGGATTATATATCTGGCGGTAAAGGGTTTTGGTGTCAACAGGTTTATTCAGACTTTCTGCAATCCCCCGGCTAATCCATTCACTTTGATTAAATCCGCGGATTTTTTGTTTTCTCTTGTGTAGTGGTACCGGCACAACCATATCAACCTGCCTGAATATTGGAAATGCTCTTAACAGATGTCCATATATGAGACCTGTCGCATACCCCAGTTCTTTATTACTGCGATATTTAATTTCATGGATTAGCTTTTGGGCTTTATTTTCTTTCTCAAAAAACAAATACGATGTTGCTGCAAGAAAAGGAATCCGGCCCCAGAAAATTCTTGCCACAGGATTATCCTGCATATTTTTGAAATGTGTTTCCGGTAAATCAGCCATGCAACGACTACAAATAATTTTTTCATTCTCTGAGAGTACCTGATGACATAAAGGACAAACCCTGGGGAAAACCAGATCTGTCAGCATATTGAAATATGAAATTACCCGGATCAAGAAGGAAAATTTTTGTTTTCAATTTATCATATTAAATTTAAAAATAAAATTATTTTATAATGAACATAAGTTCATTATATTTGTAGAAAAGAAATTAAAGGGATGTCACCAAGGCCAAGAAAAAATAGAAACATTGGCAAACCACCTGTCATTTTGGGTTTTAATCCTGTTGGAAAAACTCCGGGAGGAGGAGCAGTAGTAATAATTATTTTATATGAAGAGTGGGAAGCGCTGAAGTTAGTTGACTATGATCATCTTTCTCAATTGGAAGCTGGTAAACAGATGGGTATTTCCAGGCCTACACTTACGCGTATTTATGATAAGGTTAGAAAAAAACTGGCACAGGCTTTTGTGGAAGGATGTGAAATACGGATTGAGGGAGGTTTTGTCGGGTTTGAGAAAGAGTGGTATCGTTGCTTGAAATGTCATGCTGTTTTTTCCCTGGGGCCCGGAGAAGAAAAAAAATGCCCTGAGTGTGGGTCTAAAAATATCATGAATCTGAATGAGTCGGTAAAAGACTGGCAAGTGACCCGTAAACGTGGTCGTTGGCAGGGGGAAAGGTCAGATTATTGTATTTGTCCCTCTTGCGGAGTCAAAGTTAAACATGAATTTGGGCGACCGTGTAATACTTATATATGTCCAAACTGTGGCCGGCATATGATCAGGTATTAATGGACGAGAAAAATAAAATCGCACTTGGAAGAATACATAATTAAAGGATAGAAATCATGGGAAAAAACAAAAATATAATAAAAAAAGTAGCCATTCCGGTGACAGAGGGAAAATTTTGTGAGCATTTCGGTAAGAGTGATTTGTTTTATATTTTTGATATTCAGGGGAAAGAAATTACAGGGAGAAAAGAGTTAAAACCCCCTGCGCATGAAAATGGGGTTTATCCAAAATGGTTGGCGGAACAGGGAGTAACAGACGTAATCACTGATGGTATAGGGCAAAAGGCCATTGATATTTTTTTACAAGCAGGTATCAATGTATTTGATGGGGCTCCTGTCGGAGAACCGGAAAGAATGGTCCGGGATTTTCTGGAGGGAAAGCTTGAATCTTTCGGGAATTTTTGTGACCATTAAACGGAAATGATTCCGGGAAAAAGTTTGTTTATGAGCGGGTCAAATAACGAACTTTATTAATACGAATTTTTCTGCCGGAGATATATCCTGGATAATAATTCGAGGAGGATAGGAGAGAAGTCCTGGTAAATCACGTATAATCAGGTCTTTATCTTTTTCAAATTCCATAATATTGGCAGGTACTGCGGAGCGGTTTATTTTATTGGAAAAGAGAGTACTGAAAGCAGTAAAATTTATGGGTGATGTAGAGGGTACAACCATCCCTGAATAGATAGAAATATGCTTCTGTTCCCGGATAAAATAAAACAGACAAGGTGTTTTTCCGGATGGTTCAGGAATCCCGGAAGAAAGATTACATAAACGGGGAAAATACTTTAAAAGGGATAAAAATTTGCTGAATTTTTTGTTTTTATTTTGTTCAACAAGTGTGGAAATAGAGGAACGTAAGTTTGTAGAAAGATTTGAACGGTGCTCTTCACGTAAAATGAACCAGGCCCCACCGGTGTTTAGTAACAAACGATGTATTTCCCGTGTTACCGGTAATCCTTTTTCGAGGAAAGGATCAGTAATTTTATCATCTCCGGCAACGAGCATGTTCAGGTAAAAATAAGAACAATTATCGTTGGCTTTACGAAAATCATAATGTAAAATATTTTCCGATTTACGGGCAATTTCAATTAAACCAAGACCAGCACCTCCTTTTTCCGATAAGAGTTCATTCTTCAGAATTTTTTTATAATATTTATTTAGTTTTTGTTTATCCATTTCATTTAGAGAATCAATTCTCTTTTTTATATTCTTAGTACGGCTTGTTTCAATTAGGTTTTTCAAGGTAAACATAAACTTCCCTCCTGCATACTGGAAGGATAAAGTACCCCCGGATTCTTTCAGGAAAGGATCAGGGTTCACCTGATGCCGGACTACATTTTGTATGGCTTCAACAAGAATATAGAAAGCTCGCTTTTTAATTTTTATGCCGGCTTCTTGTCCCCCCAGTAATTGCTCAAAGACATTAATTAATGCATCTGATTTTTCAGATGTGATCATTCCATGGTAAACCAATTGAATATAATACTCGGCGAACAACCGGTAAACTTGATAGAAAGTTTTGTTATAAACATTGAGAATGGTAGTCATGCGAAAAAGCCACAGCTATTTCATGTAAATTTAATAATTTTTTTTAATAATACATGCCTGATTTTTAAGATGGAAGACTGACAGGACTTATCAGTTGTTTTATTCGTGAAACTCAGATTTCAAAAACGTATTGCATTAAAATCTGTAAGTTGAATGCATCCCGAAAGCGAAGCGCATCGGTAAAAAGAAATTTCTATTTGATGCCTCGTCAGCTTGCAGCAAGGTAGTTCATTTTAGCAGCCAGGAATTTCTGCAATTCAATGAAATTATCTACCACAAGAGGATGTTGGCTTTTCAGGCGTTCCGGAGATTGGTGTCCACAAGCAAGCAGGACACATTGAAGGTTCAGGTGGTGAGCTACTTCCAAATCGTGAAGCGTATCCCCGATCATCCAGGTACCGGCAGGGTCTGTTTTGGTTAGGTGGAGTAATTCTTTGCCCGCTTTGGTTTTTCCTTCGGCAAAAATATCATTTAGGCCTTGCACTCTCTCAAAATAAGATAGCAGGTGATAATCCTCCAGTGATTTTTCCAGTCTTTTTTGTTCCATGGCAGATAAGATAAACTGTCTGATGCCTGATTTTTTAAGAAACGACAAAGTTTCCGGGACATCTTTATACAGAGGGGCCTGTTTTAAATGATCGAAATAAATACGGAGAAAACGATTGGACATTCTGGTAAAATTCTCACGCTTAAAATCAAACCCGAGACTTTCATAGAAATCTTTTACAGGAAAAGAGAAATGTTCTCTGTAATAGGAAAGGGATATTTTCTTAATACCACGAAGTTCAAGTTCTTCGTTAATGGATTTTAGACTAATGCGTACATCGTCCAGCAATGTCCCGTTCCAGTCCCATATTATATTTTTTATCATTTTTTAACTGTATTTTTCAGTCATTGTCAGGGAAGGCCCCTTGAAATACAGGGAAAGGATATGACAGATATCTGCAGGTTACATAGGTTTTCAGCATAGTGATACCAAAATCATGGCCGCTTCCTCTCTTTTTCCCTTAGTAAATGATCAGATATTAAAAGCTTTTTTTAATGGGTCCACATAGTCCAGCTTTTCCCAGGCAAAGAACTCCACTTTTTTGAATTTCTTTTCTTTTCCTTCCACTATTCTGGTAGTTATATCCGGATGATTGTTATAATAAACTTCTACATCATCGGTATAAGGTTCCCGGCCAAAATGGCCATAAGCAGCTGTTTGCCGGAAGATGGGGTTCTTTAGTCCAAAGTGTTTCACGATCGCATAAGGCCGCAGATCAAAAATACTTTTAATTTTTTCAGCAATCTGACCATCAGACATAATTTTTCCGTTTGTGTCTTTCACTTTGGCCGTGCCATAAGTATTAATAAAAATACCTACAGGTTCAGCAATTCCGATGGCGTAGGCAACCTGAACAAGTACTTCGTCCGCGATAGCTGCTGCCACCATGTTTTTGGCAATGTGCCTGGCTGCATAGGCAGCAGACCTGTCAACCTTTGAAGAATCTTTGCCGGAAAAAGCACCTCCCCCGTGGGCTCCTTTTCCTCCGTAAGTGTCCACGATGATTTTACGGCCGGTAAGACCTGTATCCCCGTGGGGGCCACCGATGACAAATTTCCCGGTGGGATTGACAATTAAATTGTATCCGTCTTCAAAAAAGTGTTTTATTCTTTCGGGACATTTTTTTCTGACCCTGGGAATCAGATGTTCTTCAATATCTTCTCTAATCTTATCCTGCATAGCTTTCTGTGCAATACGCTCTTCCTCTCTGGACCCGTCTTTTGGAATGATGAACTCATCATGTTGTGTAGATATCAGCAAGGTATCAATACGGATAGGAGTTCCGTTATCATCATATTCGATAGTTACCTGTGATTTGGAATCCGGACGGAGATAGGTCATGTATTTTCCTTCTTTGCGGATAGCTGCCAGCTCATGTAATAACAGATGAGCCAGCTCCAGGGCCAGCGGCATATAGTTATCCATGTCACGGTTGGCATAACCAAACATCATGCCCTGGTCACCAGCTCCCTGTTCTTCTTCGTTTTCTCTTTCTACACCCTGATTGATGTCAGGACTTTGCTCATGAATGGCTGAAATGATTCCGCAGGAATCAGCATCAAACCGATACTCGGCTTTTGTGTATCCTACGTCCCGG
This sequence comes from uncultured Rikenellaceae bacterium, assembly GCA_964383915.1. Classification (GTDB taxonomy): domain Bacteria; phylum Bacteroidota; class Bacteroidia; order Bacteroidales; family VadinHA17; genus DRPN01. The sequence goes on along the minus strand of CAYLJE010000031.1, from coordinate 4,004 downwards.
ATCACTGTCCGGGCAACATCCTGAATATTGACCCACCCATTGGTTTTAACCTCCCCTCCACAAACAACCAATCCTGTAGTTACCATGGTTTCGCAGGCAACTTTAGAATCGGGATCATAACGGAGAAATTCATCCAGTAAGGCATCTGATATCTGATCTGCCAGTTTATCCGGGTGTCCTTCTGAAACAGACTCAGATGTAAATAAATAAGACATGATGTAATGTTTTTTATTGTTAAATATTATTTGCTCATGGGAAGATTTTGTTGGTAGTCTCCGGGAAAAAATCCTGTTTTAGCATTTTTTACCGTGGTTGCAATCAGCCAAATCTTTCCACAGGAAGGCAAAGGAAATATAAAATCATGATTTTACAAAATTATTGAACCATGGAATAGAAGAATGATAATATAGTGCTATATACCAAATACTACTAACCAGTTTTTTTTGCCTTCCTTAACACCTTATTCCTTGTTCATTGATCATCAATCAACAATCATCCTTCTTTAGTTAGTTTCCTGAAAATTTCTTCCAGACTCTGACCGGCCAGAGATAGACTCAGGATGGTCAGGGAGTGTGCAACCGCATAACGGAAAATGTCTTCACGTATATCTTCTTCGCAATGCAAAGTGTAAGTTGTATCGGATTCAGGGATGACTTCAAGCACATGCGGCAAGGCTTTGAGAAGGTCAGGGGTTATTGCTTCCTTGAACCCGGCATGGATGATGAAATAAGCTTTTGTTTTCAGGTTCATCAGGGATTTCTCAGAATCGTTGGCGATAATTTCTCCTTTATGGATAATGATTACGCGGTCACAAACAGCTTCTACCTCCTGCATGATATGGGTTGACAATAATACTGTTTTCTCACGGCCCAGTTGCTTGATTAGCTGGCGTATCTCGACGATCTGATTGGGATCAAGACCCGAAGTAGGCTCGTCCAGAATCAGCACTTTCGGATCATGCAGTAAGGCCTGTGCCAGTCCTACCCGCTGACGGTACCCCTTGGATAAAGATCCTATTTTTTTGTGTTGTTCAGTTTCCAATCCGGTTATATGGATGATTTCTTTGACACGGGTTTTTCCCGGCTGTCCAAGATGGTAAAGACCTGCAACATAGTTGAGGTATTCCCTGATATACATGTGCGGATAAAGGGGGTTATGTTCCGGTAAATACCCGATACGTTTGCGTATTTCCAGGGGGTTATTACGGACTTCCAGACTATCTACAAAAACTTCTCCGGAAGAAGGGGGCAGAAAACCTGTAATAATTTTCATCATAGTTGACTTTCCCGCTCCGTTAGGTCCGAGAAAACCGGTAACTTCTCCATCTGATACGGTAAACGAAACCCCGTTAAGTGCTTTTTGTTTGCCATAATATTTTGTAATGTTTTTTACTGTTACTGCCATATTATTTTGTGCCTGGAGTATTTAAAATGACTAAAATGCCTAAAGTTAAAAATAATTGTTCAATACATAGACATTCCGGGGGCAACCAGTGCTTGTCCACTCTAAGTACCTTATCTCACTTTTGGTAATTTAACTTACTCCCCCTGCAACATTTCTGTTTTTTAATCGTCATTATAAATGACAAAGGTTATAGGTTTTTAACTGGTTAACAAAAAGCAGGAAAAGGGACTGTCAAACAGTCCCTTTTTTCTTTCATTATGTAAAGTGATACGAGACCCGAAGTCATCGTATCAGTGATGTCATTATACGTTAGTTCTTATTTTATCCCCCTTCGCTACGGTGAAAAACTTTGAAATGAGCATTTCCAATAGTGATGTGCAATGTAGAACTGTAATAGATTTTCATTTTGGATTTTTAGGTTATATATTTACCTTTTCAAAAAGGTAAAAAGTTATGAGCTTTACATTGATAGGATTTATTGTTTATTTAATCCTTGTGTTGATGGTAGGGTTTATGACTTATCATTCGAATAAAACCCACCAGGACTTTTTTATTGCGGGCCGGAAGCTCAATCCATGGGTGGTGGCTTTTTCTGAGCGGGCTTCCGGAGAATCTGCCTGGTTGCTGGTAGGGCTGCCGGGAGCTGCCCTGGCTGCCGGTTTTCTGCATGTCTGGACGGCGCTTGGTTGTGTCATGGGCATCATCTTTTACTGGTTTGTTATTGCCAAAGACCTTCGTGTTCAATCTGAAAAATATAACGCAATTACCCTGCCTAATTTTTTTTCTGAAAAACTGGGAGAAAAGGGGGATGTTATCCGTATTGTTTCTTCTTTGATCATTGTTTTCTTCTTTACCTTTTATTTGGCGGCCCAGTTTAACGGAGCCGGCAAAGTGCTTTTTGTTACTTTTCATATTCCACAGTTTTGGGGTATTGTGATCGGAGCAACGGTGATTATTTTTTATACCATGATGGGAGGTTTTTTTGCAGTGGCATGGACCGACTTTATTCAGGGAATCATCATGATCGGGACATTGGTGATCTTACCCGTTATCGGATTGATCGAAATCTCGGAAACAGGTCATTCCCTGCGATCGGCTGTTCATCTCGCAGGACCACATTATGCCAGTCTCACCGGCGGAGCCCATGGACTGGCTGCCGTCAGTATTGTTGTCGGGGGACTGAGCTGGTTCTTTGGTTATATGGGACAACCTCATTTGCTTACCCGTTTTATGGCAATTAAAGACAGTAGTAAAATACGTGTAAGCCGGCGTATTGCCATTGCATGGGCCATCCCGGCTTTTACAGGAGCTTTTTTAATCGGACTGGTAGGTCTGGCCATGTATGGAGAAGGCCATTTTCAGGATGTGGAACAAGTCATGCCGGCACTGGCCAACGACTTCCTTCCTGCTTGGCTGGCGGGGATATTTATCTCCGGAGCCATAGCAGCCATGATGTCCACAGCAGATAGCCAGTTGCTGGTGATTACCTCCTCGGTGATTGAAGATTTTTATCATCAAACCCTGAAAAAATCTCTCTCCAACAAAATGATGCTTAACTTCAGTCGTGTGATCACAGTGATGGTCGGCTTGATTGCTTTTCTTATCGCTGTTACTTCGTCAAAACTGGTTTTTGGATTAGTGTCTTATGCCTGGTCCGGCTTGGGTGCTTCTTTTGGTCCGGCCCTGTTGCTGTTGTTGAAATGGAAGAAAACTACCTGGCAGGGAGTGCTTACGGGAATGCTTACCGGATCACTGGTAACCGTGGCCTGGTCGAAAATAACCATATTGGATCAGGCTGTTTCTGTACGGTTTGTTTCTTTTGTGCTGGCTTTTCTGGCAATTATTCTTGTCAGCCTGTGGACAACCAGGGAAAAGATAACTCCCAAAGTTTGTTTGTGAATGAGTTTAATATTCCGCTGCTTGCAGCGATTAGAGAAGGATTCCTATAGTGATACCTCGACAGCTTGCTGCGAGGTAATTCATTGAAGTAATACATTATAAGATATAGGTATTTAAATACCTATTTAAATAGGTAGAAATATTTGGAGGCTTGTCTGAAAAGTTGTTAATATTTTTCTGCCACTTGCTCCCGGGAATATTCCCGGAAGATTTTATCCTGTTTTTTCCCCCTTATTTATAGAGGGGATCAAAGGGAAGCCAGGGATCATAAAAAAACCAATGTTTTCTTTTACTTATTTTAAGAAATTGTTAAATTGAGCTGATTTTGCAAAAACCAAAAACATTTAGTAAAGCATGAAAACCGGATACTTTTCAGGGTTCATCCTGATCATTTTTGTAATTTTGGGACAAGGTTGTTCCCAAAAAAAAGAGGAGAAACAATCTACTAAACCACAACTCTGTGTAGGAGCCTGCCAGACACCGGAGCAGGGAAAGGCACAGTTGGAAAAGTTCGCTTCCGGGTATCACAACGTGCAGGAATGGGAAGAACGTGCACAAAAAACCAGGGAAGTCTTCATGCGGGGATCCGGACTTGACAGCATCCTGGAAAAATACCGGCATTTTCCTTTCAAAGCCATTATCAACCATAGCCATGTTATGGATGGATATACCGTTGAGAATATTGCTATAGAGGGTATGCC
>CAYLJE010000030.1:8814-21266 GCA_964383915.1 uncultured Rikenellaceae bacterium | reverse complement strand
CAAAAATAGTAAATAATAAACAATAAATTTTGATGTTACTGTAGTTATTAATTTACTTTGCAGCAATTTAAAACGTATAGGTTTTTGGAATAGTATGGAAGAAAAAGAGAATTTGATCATCGTTGAATCCCCTGCAAAAGCTAAAACAATAGAGAAAATACTGGGGAAACATTATAAGGTAAAATCCAGTTTCGGGCACATCCGGGATCTTTCAAAAAGAAACCTGGGTATTGATATTAAAAATAATTTCAAACCCGAATATATTATACCGGAAGAAAAAAAGAAAATAGTCATTGAGCTTAAAAAAGCAGTTAAAGGAGCCAGGCATGTCCTGTTGGCTTCTGATGAAGATCGTGAAGGAGAGGCCATTGCATGGCATTTGTCTGAGGTTTTAAATTTACCGCCGGAGAACGCTAAAAGAATTGTTTTTCATGAAATCACGCCGACAGCTATCAAACAGGCCATCACTACTCCCAGGATAATCAACCAGAACCTGGTTAATGCTCAGCAGGCCCGGCGTATCCTCGACCGGTTGGTAGGTTTTGAGATTTCACCTGTTCTTTGGAAAAAGGTAAAACCTTCTCTCTCGGCAGGGCGGGTCCAATCGGTTGCCGTAAGGCTTATTGTAGATAGAGAAAGAGAAATTCATCATTTTAAAATAGCGTCTTATTACCGTGTTACCGGAGAATTTTATTTACAAAAAGAGAATAAATCCTACCGCTTGAAAGCAGAGTTAAACAAACGATTATCCACACAGAAGGAAGCGATGGATTTCCTGAGCTATTGCAACGAAAAAGTTTTTTCTGTAATCAACATCACAAAGAAACCCCTGAAACGAACACCTCCTGCCCCTTTCACCACCTCCACATTACAACAGGAGGCAAGCCGGCGTCTTAAATATTCTGTCTCTTATACGATGTCTCTTGCCCAGCGGCTTTATGAAGCCGGACATATTACTTATATGCGTACCGATTCGGTAAATCTTTCTTCACTGGCCTTGAATACAGCTCATAAACAAATCGCTAATCAGTTTGGAGAAAAATATGCAAAAACCAGAAAATTTAAAACCAGGACAAAAGGCGCCCAGGAAGCCCACGAAGCAATCAGGCCCACCTATCTTAACAAGGAGAATATCACAGGATCAAAAGCAGAACAACGCCTCTATGAATTAATATGGAAAAGAACAATTGCTTCCCAGATGGAAGATGCAAAAATTGAAAAAACAACCGTAACTATTGGCACAGAAAAATCGGATAAATTTTTTATTGCCACCGGAGAAATGATTAAATTCGATGGGTTCCTAAAAGTTTATTCCGTCAAAGAGGGATTCGAATCAGCTGAAGAAACTTATCTGCCTTCCATAGAACCCGGAACTCCCTTAAAATATAAAATTATCTCAGCTTCTGAAAGATATACACAACCGCTGCCGAGATATAATGAAGCCATGCTGGTCCGTAAACTCGAAGAACTGGGTATTGGCAGGCCTTCAACTTATGCCCCAACTATTACAATCATTCAACATCGCGGATATGTCGTTAAAGAGGATCGCCCAGGGGAACCCAGAAATGTCATTCAATTGTTATTACAAGAAGGAAAAAATAAAATTACAAAAGAAACAAAAAAGGAAATTGTGGGGAATGAAAAAGCCAAACTCTTTCCCAGTGATATCGGAATACTGGTAAATGACTTTTTACTGGAACATTTCAAGGATATTCTAAACTATAATTTTACGGCCACCGTCGAAAAACAATTTGATGAAATTGCACATGGAAAAATTAACTGGTCCCAGATGATCAGGGATTTTTATGCTGATTTTCATCCAAAAGTAGAAGCCACTGAAAAAACAACACAAAAACATACAGGAGAAAGAGTGCTTGGGAAAGACCCGGAAACAGGAGAGGAAATTATTGTAAAAATTGGAAGGTATGGCCCAGTGGTACAAATGGGCCGCATAGAAGAAGATAAAAAACCCAGGTATGCCAGTCTCAGAAAGGGACAACTAATAGAAACCATCACACTGCAGGAGGCCTTTGATTTGTTTAAACTACCCCGGAACATCGGGATTTTTGAAGACAAAGAGATGATTGCTGCAATCGGGCGATTTGGACCCTATGTCCGCCATGATAATAAATTTTATTCTATCCCTTCACAGGATGATCCTCTTACCATCACTACTGAAAGAGCTATAGGGGTTATTCAGGAAAAAAGAGAAGCAGAAAAGAAAAAAATCATTAAAAAATTTGACAAAGATCCAGATATGCAAGTCTTAAACGGACGCTGGGGTCCTTATATTAAATTTAAGAAAAAAAATATCCGTATCCCAAAAAACACGACTCCGGAAGATCTGACCTATGAAGAATGCCTGAAACTGGCTGCTAAAGCAAATACAGGACAAAAAAAGAAGTCCAAATAACAACATACTCATCCCATGGATTTAAATGATTATTTTGATCCTGTAAGTATTCAAAGACCCTTGATCAGGAATGTCCATTCAAAGGACGAGTTTGGAAAAAAACTTTTTATTCATACCCCTGATCAGCCTATATCTAAAATATCTCATTTTAATTTAGCCATACTGGGGGTTCCCGAGGACAGAAATTCACAAAACAAAGGATCCTCATCTGCCCCTGATCATATAAGACAAAAACTTTATTCCCTCAGTAAAATACGTAATAAAATTAACATCCTGGACCTGGGGAATATGCACCCGGGAACGAGTCCTTCCGACACATACTACGGACTGAGAGATATTGTAATCTATCTGCTTGAGCATAGGGTTATACCCATTATCCTGGGAGGAACCCAGGAAATCACATATGGCTGTCACCAGGCACTGATGAAATATAAAAAAAATTGCCGGTTGGTTACAGTTGATGCCCGTCTTGATCTTGGGAAAGGAGAAAAGAGCATTTCTGCAGATAGCTGGATGGAGAAGATTATTAAAAGCAAAGCTTCCGGCATTACTTATACCAATCTGGGACATCAGGAATACCTGGTCAGCCTGAGAGATATTGAAAAATTAAAAAAACGCGGATACCATTCCTATCGGCTGGGACGTGTCCATTCAGACCTAAAATATTTTGAGCCATTTTTTCGGGATACTTCTCTGCACAGTTTTGATATATCTTCAGTACGCCAAAGTGACGCTCCGGGAACATTACATGCTTCCCCCAATGGATTTAGCGGGATGGAATTGTGTCAGCTGGCACGGTTCTCAGGATTAAGTGACAATGTATCTGTTTTTCTAATTACAGAAGTAAATCCATTGCTGGATAACCGGGAACAGACATCACACCTGGCTGCACAGACTATTTGGTATTTTATTGATGCCTTGTCACAAAGAACCATTGAAAATCCATCACCACAGGCAGAGTCTTTTACCCAATACATTGTCAATCTGAATGATACAGAATATAAACTGACTTTTTTGAAAAGCAACCAAACCGACCGCTGGTGGTTCAAATCACCCGGAGGGAAAAAATCTTCGGAAGAAACAACCTGGATCGCTTGCTCTTACAAAGATTACCAAATGGCTAGTAACCAGGAAATCCCGGAGAGATGGCTTGATTTTTTTAAAAAATAAAAGTTTCCTGTCCGTCAGGAAACTTTTTTGATTAAAACCAGTATAAAAGAAAAGTGTATTAAGCTTATTAACACCAAAGTGTTGATAAATTTGTTGAATTGTAATATTTTTATTTATTTTACTTCGGTTAATATCTATCTGTAATTTGAGGTTAATTTACTGACTGGCAAGTAAATGAAAAATATTCTTAGTATAGGTTTCCTCATGATAAGTGTTTTTATGAATTTACTGGGACAGCAAGATCCGCAAAACAGCCAGTTCATGTTTAATGAACTGATTTTCAACCCGGGGTATGCCGGAAGCAAGGGAGGGATTTGTGTTGGAGCCTCCAGCAGACAACAATGGGTTGGCTTTGTGGGAGCTCCTTCTACTACTGTTTTTCAAGCAGATGCAGCCATAAAACCTTTTAATATCACCAGTGGTGCAGGACTTTCATTGAGCAATGATCAACTGGGATTTGAAAAGAACCTGAGTATAACAGGTACCTATGCTTACCGCTTGGATCTGGGATCAGGGACACTGGGCATCGGGTTAAGTCTTGGATTATTTAACAAAGCATTGGACCCAAAATGGGAAATTCCTACCAGTGATTATCATACGCCCGCCAGTGGGGATCCTTTAATCCCCGAGAACAAACAGAGTTATGTGGCTTTTGATCTTGGATTCGGTTTGTTTTACAGCACGGAGGAATTTTATGTGGGGATTTCTTCTACACACCTCAATCAGCCTGTTATCCGTTTCTCAAAAGGGAATCCTTTCCTGGCCAGGCATTACTATCTTACCGGAGGATATGTCTTCCGTTTACCCAACCCTGTTTTCGAGTTGCTTCCCTCATTCTTTATACAATCTGACGGAAAAGCTACACAATTAACTTTAAACACAAATGTGTTATACAATAAAAAAATATGGGTTGGCGTTTCTTATAGAATCGGTGATGCTTTAATCGGATTGGTTGGATTGCAGTTGATTAATGGGCTAAGAATAGGTTATTCTTATGATTTCCCAACCTCTGATTTACGGAAAAATACCGGAGGAACACACGAATTAATGTTAAAATATTGCTTCAATGTAAGTTTACAACACATATCTAAACGTTATAAAAGCATTCGGTTTTTATGATTTTTTAAAAAAAAAAATTTACTTGCAGTATTAAATAAAGTAGCATTATGAAAAAAATAATCTTTGGAGGTTTAATTGTCGTCTTTATTTTGAGTGGATGCGGAGGTTCCTATCACGGAGAATTAGTAGGAGTTCAGACCAAAAGGAAATATTTTGAACCTGAACCATATGGGATGGTCTTTATACCGCAGGGAAGTTTCAACATGGGGCCCAGTGATCAGGATGTTAGCTGGGCTATGAACTCTACAAGCAAAACAGTTACCGTCGATGCTTTCTGGATGGATGAAACTGAGATTACTAACAGCGAATACAGGCAATTTATAAACTATGTAAAAGATTCTATTATCAGATATAAATTAGGAGAAGCCGGAGTAGATGGATTTTTTAAAGTGGATGAAAACGGAGACGAATATGATCCCCCAGTAATAGATTGGGATACCAAAATTGATATGAAAAGTGAAGATGTAAGAAACGTAATTGATGAGATGTATTATCCTACGAACGAACGTTTTTTCGGTAAAAAACAAATCGATACACGTAAACTTATTTATTCTTATTTTTGGATTGACTTAAAACAAGCTGCTAAAGTGGCCAATAGCTGGGATTACAAAACCCAGTCTTACCTCGGAGAAGTATTTAATCAGAAAGGTGAAAAAGTACCCATCAAGGACCGCTCCTCTTTTATCTTTCATGATCAGGTCCCCTGCTATCCTGATACCCTGGTATGGATACGGGATTTTACTTATTCTTATAATGAGCCATGGACCAATATGTATTTCTGGCATCCATCATTTTATGAATATCCTATTGTAGGAGTAACCTGGAAACAAGCATCCGTCTTCAGCATCTGGAGAACAAAATACCTTAATGATTTTCTGTCATCTGAAGGACAGCCATTTGTTCAGGAATACAGGCTGCCTACAGAAACCGAATGGGAATATGCCGCCCGTGGCGGTCTGGATTTGTCTATGTATCCCTGGGGAGGAATATATACACGTAATGATAAAGGATGTTTTCTGGCCAATTTTAAACCCCTGCGAGGAAATTATATCGACGACGGGGCATTGGTTACCAATAAAGTCGGATCTTACAATGCCAATGAATTCGGACTCTATGATATGGCAGGAAATGTAGCTGAATGGACCAGCAGTGCCTATGATGAATCTGCTTACATGTTTATCCATGATATGAACCCTGATTATAAATATAATGCCAGACCTGATGAGGCTCCGGTTATGAAAAGAAAAGTAATACGTGGGGGTTCATGGAAAGACATTGCATATTATTTACAGGTGAGTACCCGTACTTATGAATATCAGGACTCTGCAAAATCTTTTATCGGATTCCGTAATGTCAGATCATACATGGGCACGGGAAAATAATTAATATGTTTATTCTATTATTCTATTTTTTACTTAAAATATTAGTTCATTATGAAATTAAGGGAAATAGTTCAAAGCAGTGGCTGGAAAAATTTTATGGCCAAATTGTATGGATGGGGTGCTTCGGTGGTTATTGTCGGTGCCCTGTTTAAAATACAACATTACCCAGGAGCAGGGTTAATGCTTATCATTGGGTTAAGTACAGAATCCATTATTTTCTTCTTTTCAGCTTTTGAACCAGCGCATGAAGAACCAGACTGGTCGTTGGTATATCCTGAACTGGCCGGTCTTACCGATGAAGACGAAATAGAATCATTTCCATCGGGAAAGGGTGACAGAAGATTTGCCGGAGGAGGATCCAATTCTGCTCTTGAGAAGTTTGACAATCTGCTGGAACAAGGGGAAATCACCCCTGACTTATTTAATAAACTGGGGCAGGGCCTCAGCAAGTTAAGTGAAACAACCGACAAATTAAATGACATTTCAGATGCGGCTACAGCTACCAATAAATATACCGAAAGCATTGAAAAAGCTGCTGAAACTGTGGATAAACACACTGAACATTACGTCAATTCTACAGAAGAACTGAAAGGTTCGGTAGATCGTCTTTCCGAATCATATGACAAAACTGCCAACTTGATTGTGGAATCCGGTACCGATTACCAAAGATTAGCAGAATCTTTTACTCACATTGAAGACGGCAGTAAATCTTACAATGAACAGTTGGGAACACTCAACAAGAACATGTCTGCATTAAATGCTGTTTATGAACTCCAGCTTCAGAATTCGAATGAGCAGCTTAAAAAAGCCGAAGACACATACTCAGGTCTTTCACAGATGATGGAAGATATGAAAGCCTCTGCTGAAAGTTCACACAAATATAAGAAAGAAGTAACCAAACTTAGTGAAAACCTGTCAGAGTTAAATACAATCTACGGGAATATGCTTGCTGCAATGAACGTAATGAAAAAATAATTTTTTTAATAGCACTATTTTTTAAATAAATAAGTATGGCCCATGTAAAAGAGACTCCGAGACAAAAGATGATCGGGATGATGTATCTGGTGTATACAGCCTTGCTGGCATTAAATGTTTCAAAAGAAGCAGTGGAGGCTTTTAAGGTGGTGGATGAAAGTCTAACGGAAACTACTCAAATTAATGTAGTAAGGAATAAAATGGTCTATGATGACTTTGAAAAAAAAGCTGCTACCAACCCCGTAAAAGCCGGTCCATGGAGAAACAAAGCCCACGAAGTGAGAGACAGGGCCAATGAAATGTTTGACTATATTCAGGCCCTTAAACTTGAGATTGTTCGTACAGCCGAAGGAGCTAATTCAGATGCCATTGATGGAAAAAATATTATCGTTGAAAACATTCATAAGATTGACGAGAATAATGTTCCTTCACAGATTTTAATAGGCGCAAATATGAACGGTAAAGCCTATGATCTTCATCATGCTATTGATCAGTACAGAGAATTTCTTCTGGGTATTATCGGGAATAAAGATCCGAATGTTAAAGATGCTTTAGAGAGAACACTGAATACAAAGGATACTACCGACCCGGGAGGAGAGAAAGTTACCTGGGAAATTCACAACTTTCATACACTCCCGTTAATTGCCGTCATTACCATGCTATCTAAGTTTCAAAGTGATATCCGAAATATGGAAGGGCAAGTACTTAATTACCTGTATAATCAGGTTGAGGCTAGCGATTTTAGATTTAACAAACTGGAGCCAACGGTGATCGCACAGAGTAATTATATCATGAGAGGAGGAGAGTATCAGGCCGAAGTTTTTATTGCTGCTACCGATTCCACCCAGAACCCTGAAGTACTGATTGGAAATTATGAAACAGCTACGACGGCTGACGGAAGCAAAGAATACCAGATGGTTGGGAAATATCAGACCCTGCCGGTAGATGCAAGAGGTCGGGGAATTTATAAATTACCTGCAAACATTACGGGTGAAAAGAAATGGGGAGGACTTATCCGCCTAAAGTCACCATCAGGGACAATGATTAGCTTCCCGTTCCAGGCAAAATATATGGTAGCAGCCCCCAATGTAGTAGTATCTCCTACCGCCATGAATGTTTTCTACATGGGGGTTAATAATCCGGTGGATATTTCTGTTCCGGGGGTTGGATCTGATAAGATATCAGCTACCATGACCAACGGCATTATAAAAAGAGGTAAAACCAGAAAATTTCGCGGCTCATGGATTGTCCGTCCCAGAGCACCCGGCGTAATTGCCCAGGTACGTGTCTCAGCAACTACAAATGGAAGAAATATTTCATTTCCCGGTATTCCTTTCCGGGTTAAACGTGTTCCTGACCCCGTTGCAAAAGTAGCAGGTAAAAAAGGAGGACCTATTGGAAAACAAAATCTGAGTATCCAAAGTGTAGTCCTCGCTGAGATGGAAAATTTTGATTTTGACTTGAAATTTAAAGTTACTTCATTCAGACTATCCGTTACAATTAAGGGATTTACATATGATGAAGTATCAAAAAGTAACAGAATAACTCCTAAACAAAAAGGGTTTATTAACCAAATGAGAAGAGGACAGCGAGTTATCTTTGATGACATTAAAGCCATTGGCCCTGATGCAACCACTAGAAGACTTCCTCCTTTAATTTTTACAATTCAGTAACTAAAAAGAATACCCCGTCATGAAAAGAGCGTTTGGATTGATCATTGTTGTAATGTTTATTTTCAGCCCTGCCATACAAACTGTCCGGGGCCAGGATGAAAACCAGGAAAAATGGATTTATCAGAAATCCATGGAGAACAGATCGCCCGTGCCTTATCCTTACCTGCAGGAAGCTGATGTGATGTGGGCAAAAAAAGTGTGGAGACTTGTGGACCTGCGACAAAAAATGAATCTTTCCCTTTATTACCCAACTAAACCCATCGGAGACCGTAAGAGCCTCATTGACGTGATTTATGAAGCCATAAGAGCCGGTGAAGTGAAAGCATATGACCCCTTAAATGATGATATGACAGTCGTTATTTCACAGGACGATATTGAGAAAAATTTTGGAGCCGGCTCTGAAACCATCCAAGTAGCTGATGAAAATGGAGTGATGCATGATACCACTATTATTAAAACTGCCAGTACAATGGATGTAAAAGAATACATTATTCAGGAAGTATGGTATTTCGATAAGAAACTTTCATCCTTGCAGGTAAGAATTCTGGGCTTATGTCCGGTGAGACTTAGTATTAATCCAAATACAAACCAATTGGAAAGAAGAAAATTATTTTGGATATATTATCCTGAATTCCGGAGTATTTTTGCTAATCACGAAGCTTATAACCCGTATAATGATGCCCAGAAAATTTCCTTTGATGATCTTTTCCTTCAACGAAGGTTCTCCGGATATATCATTGCTGAATCTAATGTTTATGATAACCGGACTGTTAATATGTATGAAACAGGAAAAGCCGCTTTGTTAGAATCTGACAAAATAAAAAATTCTATTTTTAATATGGAACAGGATTTGTGGGAATATTAACATCCTTAAGATAAATAAAAAAGCCGTTTCAACCGAAACGGCTTTTTTATTTATTATCCTTTCTTGTTTATATATATTGATCCCCCGTTTTCATCTGTATGTCTTTTACAAACTGTTTAATTCTTTGTTCTTCCTTTTTAGGACATATCAACAAAATATCTTTAGACTGAACAACAATGAAATCCTTTAAACCATAAGCCACGATCAATCGGTTATGCTCGGAGCGAATAATTGAATTTCTGGTTTCATAAAGCAGAACGTTCTCTCCGTCAACTACATTCCCCTGATCATCTCTTCCGGAGTGCTCATACAAAGAATTCCATGTTCCCAGATCAGACCACCCAAAATCAGCACAAAGAACATAAACATTATCTGCCTTTTCCATCACTGCATAATCAATAGATATTTCCGTGCAGTTGGTGTAGGCATTAAATATAAATAATGTTTCCTGTTCCGTATTATACACATCTTTCCCTTCGGAAAACAAATGATAAAGATCAGGGTTATACTTTTCCAGCGCACGGAGAATCGAACGTGCAGACCACACAAAAATCCCGGAGTTCCAATAAAAATCACCGCTTTTCAGAAACAATTCAGCCATTTTCCGGTCTGGTTTCTCCGTAAAGGTTTTGACCTTATTCAGATTACTTTGCCTGCCTGACGATAAATTACCTTTTTTTATTTGAATATATCCGTAACCAGTTTCAGGACGGGTTGGTTCAATGCCAAGCGTTATCAAAGCATCATTTTGAGCAGCAAATGTTAACCCTTCCTGAATTAATTTTTTATATTTAGTCTCATCCTGAATAAAATGATCCGAAGGAGCAACTATTATTACGGCCTCAGGATCTTGTTTATATATTTTATTACTCGAATAAGCAATGCACGGAGCAGTGTTTTTACGTAATGGCTCTGAGATTACACGTTCAGCATCTATCCCGGGTAATTCTTCAAGAACAATATCTGTATAATCATCATGGGTAATAATATAAATGTTTTCTTCCGGACAAATACCCATAAACCGCTCATAGGTCATCTCTAACAAAGATTTCCCAACGCCTAAAATATCCAGAAACTGTTTGGGTTTGCTCTTACGACTAAGTGGCCAGAAACGGCTGCCAATACCCCCGGCCATAATAATACAATAATGATGTTTGTTCATAAAGAATGTTTTTATATCCCAAAGATATATAAATAAGTTAGAATGAATAAAATTCTTATTTTTACAACATAATTTTAGTTATAGGATATGTTTAGGTTATTTTATCATTTTGGGAATTATTTCATTCTCTTATCAAAGGTCTTTGCCAAACCGGAAAAGGCAAAGATTTATTATCGACAGTTTTTAGTCGAAGTTGATAATATCGGGATAAATTCTCTTGGAATAGTCATGATCATCTCCCTTTTTATGGGGTCCGTAATTACATTACAAACAGCTTATAATACATCAAACCCACTCCTTCCTAAATATTTGATTGGCCTGGGATGCCGGGACTCTATGATTTTGGAATTTTCATCCACTATGGTTGCACTGATTCTGGCCGGAAAAATCGGATCAAACATAGCCTCAGAACTCGGTTCTATGCGTATTACAGAGCAGATTGATGCCTTGGAGATTATGGGAATTAACTCTGCTGCTTACCTGATACTCCCGAAAATTATAGCGGCTATTTTATTTATTCCTTTCTTAACAATAATCAGTATTACCACAGGAATCCTAGGAGGATGGCTTTCCGTTATTTTTACCGGCGTTATTTCGGTTTCTGATTTTCTGTATGGACTTCAATATGAGTTTAATCCTTTCTTCGTCGTTTATGCTTTGATCAAAAGTGTTGTTTTTGCGTTTATCATTACATCTATATCAGCTTATCAGGGATATACCGTCGAAGGAGGTTCTCTGGAAGTGGGCCGGGCAAGTACAAAAGCTGTCGTATATAGCAGTATTACTATTTTGTTCTTCAATGTCATACTTACACAATTGCTGATGTCATGATCCGTGTAGAACATATAACAAAAAATTTTGAAAAAATACCGGTGCTGAAAGATATCACTTGTACTTTTGATAAAGGAAAAACCAATCTGATTATCGGCCAGAGTGGATCTGGAAAAACAGTACTTCTGAAATGTATCGTTGGGTTGGTCAAACCAACAAAAGGTGAAATCTTTTTCGGTGATTTGCCTTTATTAAAACTCAATTTTTTTCAAAAAAAGGATATCCGGAAAAAAATTGGAATGTTGTTTCAGGGAGCTGCTTTGTTTGATTCTGCTACCGTAGAAGAAAATGTAATGTTTCCCCTGAATATGTTTACCAAAATGAGCCTGGAAGAAAAACGTGATCGTGTCAATGCTTGCCTGGAACGGGTAAATGTCATCAATGTCAACCGTCTCTACCCTTCTGAAATCAGTGGAGGAATGAAAAAACGAGTGGGGCTGGCCCGGGCTATTGCCCTGAATCCCGAATACTTGTTTTGTGACGAACCCAATTCAGGCCTCGATCCACAAACTTCGATACTAATAGACCATCTAATCAAAGAAATTACCGAGGAATACCAAACTACAACCATTGTGAATACCCACGATATGAATTCCGTGATGGGAATTGGTGAAAAAATTGTTTTCATACATAATGGACACAAGATATGGGAAGGTAACAACAAGGAAATTCTTTATTCGGACAATGAAACACTGAATAATTTTGTGTTTGCCAATCAAATGGCCCAGGAACTCCGTAAAGCCAAATCAAAATAATATTTTCTTGCCGTTTAATGCCATTATGCTCTTAAACAAGGGATCATACTATTTTGTTTGCAAATAAAAGATTACTTTTATGCATAATTATACAATTTATGAATATG
>CAYLJE010000030.1:0-8714 GCA_964383915.1 uncultured Rikenellaceae bacterium | reverse complement strand
GTGCTGTAGCCACCATCTATCTTTCACTGCTTGCCAAAGATAGTCATATCATAAGTACAGCATCTGTTTATGGACCAACCAGGAGTATAATGGAAAAATATTTTCCCGGATTTGGTGTAGAATCTACTCTTCTAAAACATCATCTATTACTTTACGGATGATATCCTGTTCGTATCCACGGGAAAAAGCAAACCGTTGCAAGTGCATCATCAGGTCATACCTATTCTTCCCTTTCAGACTTTTTCTTTTTTTCATTAGCTCACCTTTCAGCGTATGCAGATATTCATCTTCATCAAACTGGTCCAGGGCCTTTTCAATCAGTCTGTCGCTAATTTTCTTTTGTTTTAACATCATTCTGATCTTTATTTTCCCCCATTTTCTGAAATGATGTTGATTATATGCATAAGCCCGGGCGTATCGTTCATCATCAACAAAATTTTTTTCTTTCAGAAACCTCAGCATACGCTGAACGTCTTCTTCTTTCATCTCCCACGACTCCAGTTTCCGTAAGACATCATATATATTCTTTTCGCGACGGCTGCATATCCTGCTGATCCGTTCCAGTGCCTTTTCATAAGGAAGTCCTGCCATGATTTACGATTTACATTAGCTTAGGCCCGAACCCTCTGACAAAACGATTTTTCCCATTGATATCTTTTTTGACCTCAATGGCAGTCATTCTGTAATCAGCAAAAAGTTTATTTGTTTTTTCTGCATAGTTTTCATGCACTTCCACCATGACACAACCTCCCGGCAATAATTTTCTGCCGGCATATTCCAGAATAGCCCTGTAAAAAACCAACGGATCTTTATCGGGAACAAACAATGCTTTTTCCGGCTCATAGCTGGTTACTTCAAACTGCATTTTATTTTTTTCTGCAAAAGGCACATAAGGGGGATTGGAAAGAATATATTGAAACCGGACATCCTGTTCTTTCCCGGGATGAAGGATATCCTGCCTGTAAAAAGAAACATGAACATGAGTATCACGGGCATTCTGGCGAGCTATTTCCAGGCTTTCTTCAGAAACATCCGTAGCATACACCCGGGCATCTGGCAATATTTTAGCCAAAGTAATGGCAATACATCCGCTTCCGGTACCAATATCCAGAATAGTTGCTTGTTTGGCTTTCCCTCCGAAGGAATGCATGAACCAATACAGCATTTCTTCCGTTTCCGGCCGGGGGATCAATACTGCCTGTGTAACCCTGAACCGGTTCCCGCAAAACTCCGTCTCCCCAAAAACATATTGAATCGGTTTATGTTCTTTCAATTCCTGAAGAATATTTTTAACTTTCGGCAGTAGTTCATCAGGAAACGGAGTGGCAATATCGCGCAGTAGAGAAACCTTTGACAGGCCGGTAACATTTTGCATAATCAGGGTTGCCATGCTGCGTGCTTCCTGCAGACCACGGTTTGCAAGCAGCTCATTAATCAGGTAATGGGTCATACTACCGATACTTTTTGGAGAACTCATGACAGGATAAAGATACAAAGGATCACAAAATGGCCAAAGAAAAAGAATCAAAGAAATATATGCAGCGTTGTCTTGACCTGGCTACACACGGACTGGGAAGCACTTATCCTAACCCTCTCGTTGGATCGGTAATTGTTTTTAATAATAAAATCATCGGAGAAGGCTTCCATCGCAAAAGCGGCGAACCACATGCTGAAGTTCTGGCTATTCGTTCGGTATTAGACAAAAACCTGTTAAAAAAAGCCACTTTGTATGTCAATCTGGAACCTTGCTCTCATTACGGAAAAACGCCACCCTGCGCCGATCTGATTGTCCGGACAGAGATCCCTCGTGTCGTCGTGGGTACCATGGATACTACTGAAAAAGTTCATGGACAGGGTATCCGGAAAATGCAGAATGGGGGAGTGGATATTATCACAGGAATACTGGAAAAAGAATGTCGTTTCATCAACCGGAGGTTTTTCACGTTCCATGAACAAAAACGCCCGTATATCATCCTGAAATGGGCTCAGAGTGCTGACGGGTTCCTTGATGAAGAACGGCTGCCAGAACAAAAGGGCCCTAATTGGATCAACGGGCCTCTGAGCCGGCAGCTCGTACACAAATGGCGCAGTGAAGAACAGGCAATTCTAGTAGGCCGAAAAACAGCACTCTTAGACAATCCTGCCCTGACAGCCAGGGACTGGTATGGCCCGAACCCTCTCCGCCTGGTTATTGATCGTGAATTGTCTCTCCCTGCTTCCTTACAATTGTTTGACGATTCCGCCCCTACCATTATCTTTAATAATATCCGCGATCAGGAACACACCCATCCCGAAACGGTCAAACTGGACTTCAGCCGATCGGTCATAGAACAAATACTGAAAGAACTTTACAACCGAAAAATTCAATCTATGATTATCGAAGGGGGAGCTTATACCCTTTCTCAGTTTATCGAGAGAAAATTATGGGACGAAGCCCGCGTATTTATAGGAAATCGATACTTCCACGCCGGTGTCAAAGCCCCCACCCTGAAAAAACAACCCATAGAAATTATTACCCTAAGCGACTCAACTTACCATCTGTTTTATAAAACAACTCATTTTTAACATTTATTTCCCCCTCAATAAAGATATTATTGCCGAAACTGCCTCACTCCTGAAGTTTTTTTATAAATTTGTAACAATACAATTGTATGTGGTAAAAGGATTATGATTTAAACAAAAAATCCAATATGATTCGTAATAATGAATACTAACTTTATTTTTATTTTATGGAATCAATAGTCGGAATTTATGATACTCACGAGAGTGCCGTGAATGCGCTCACTGCATTAAAAGAAAATAATTTCCCTATGAAGCAGGTATCATTAATGGGAAAAGCTGAAGTCATAGAAGACCACGTTCAGATAAAATCATATAATGGGATTCAAAATGCACCAGTATTGTTAGGCACGGGCGGAGGAACAATTATTGGCTTGCTCTCGGGGATTGGCGTTTTTGCTATCCCGGGATTTGGTTTTCTGTACGGTGCAGGAGCCATTGTCGGATCCATCGCAGGCTTTGATGTAGGCCTTATTACCGGAGGGATTGGTTCGCTGCTTACAACTCTCGGATTAAAAGACACTCATGCAAAAAAAATTCAGGAGCATCTGGAAAAAGGAAAATATACACTAGTTATCCATGGCTCTTTGGAGGAAATTAAAAAGGCCGAGAAATTATTACTAAAAGAAGGCAGCCATCATGAGCTCATTAAATGATTTGAACTACCATCTGTTTCACAAAATGAATTATTTCTAATGCAAATGGTTTCAATAACCTTTAGGGGACTCTCCTCTCCAAACTGACATTCATCATTCCCCCCGTTTCCATAATTATTCTTAATTTATGGCAAATATCCATATATGAAAGAACGGTTATTTTCGGATTTTAAACCGGTCACACGCCGGCATTGGATCGACAAAATGGTACAGGACCTAAAAGGGTTTCCTTATGAAAAACTTATCTGGAGCAGCCCCGAAGGAATCCCCGTAGAACCAGCTTATACTCGTGAGAATCTGCTTGAATTTGCTGATCAGCTTATCCTGCCGGGGGATTTTCCTTTTATCAGAGGATATAAAACAAAGCAGTCCTGGAATATCCGCCAGGATATTCCAGTCACAAATCCTGCAGAGGCAAATATGCTGGCCCGGCAAGCACTTGACCGGGGTGCAGAAAGCCTGGGATTCATTTATCCGGAAAGACCAGAACCCTGTATCGGCATGGATGGCTTATTAGAAAATATTGACCTCTCATCGGTATCTGTTTTCTTTGAAAACAATTTCCATCCATACGCATTATTTACAGGGCTGAAAAATGCAGCGGTAACCAACCATACATCCTTTCAAAAAATGACTGGGGCCATCGCTTTTGACCCGTTAGAATTCCTGGCTCTATATGGTGATTATCCTTCTACAGAATCAGGTACATTAAACCGGGGAAAAGAGCTTCTGGAAGAAGCGGAAACAGATTTTCCAGGGATTTATACCCTGGCTGTCCATGCCTCTGTTTTTAATCACGCCGGAGGAAATGCCGCACAGGAAATCGGATATGCCCTGGCTGCAGGGAACGAATACCTGTCTTTTTACACAGGAGCCGGTATTCCTTTAGACACCCTAACAAGACATCTCTTCTTTCACTTTGCCACCAGCGGGAACTTCTTCATGGAAATCGCCAAATTCAGAGCTTTCCGCCTGTTGTGGACTGCTGTTATCAAAGCCTGGCAACCCAAAGATAAAAATAGCTTTTACACTTACATACATAGTGAAACAACCGTAAGGAACAAGACTCTCTACGATCCCTATGTAAACATTCTCCGATCTACAACAGAGGCCATATCCTCCATACTTGGGGGAATTGATTCCCTGACAATATACCCGTACGACCAGGTGTTGAAAGCCTATAACAAAACTTCAGCAAACATTGCACAAAATATTCAACTGATTCTGAAACAAGAATCCCGCTTCAATAAGGTCACAGACGCTCCGGCAGGGAGTTATTATATCGAAAAACTCACGGAACAGCTGGCTAATAAAGCCTGGGACATTTTTCAATCAGTTGAAAGAGAAGGCGGCTACCGGAAAGCTTTACAACACAATACCATTCAGACATCATTGAAAAATTCATTAGAGCAACGCCTGAAAAACCTGGCGACGCGGAAAGAAATTCTCGTAGGGACAAATCACTATCCCAACACACACGAAAACATGACAGATCTGGGAGAAGCCGATCAATTACTCGTTTCCAGGACCCCTGAAAAAAAGAAACGAATACAACCCGTTGAAATCCGACGTTTTTCTGAAGTCTATGAAAACTTGCGTCTTTCCACCGAACTTTCCGGCAAAAAGCCTGTGTTTTATCTTTTCGGATTCGGAACTCCTGCCATTCGGACTGCCAGGGAAACCTTTGCGATCAACCTTCTTGGTTGTGCCGGTTTTACCTTTCCGGAAACCCCTCCTTCGCGAACCCTCGAAAAACATATAGAAACCATCCATAAGATAAAACCAGACATTGTTGTCTTATGCGGGGAAGATGAAGGTTATCCTAAAATAACGGATTACTTAAATGATACACTCACCTACTCCCCCATCCTGGTTGTCGCAGGTTATCCTGAGGATTTACTGAAAAAACTCCAATCCAAAGGCATTCGTTTTTTTCTCCACCGTAAAGTCAATGTCCCCGAAATATTGAAACAACTACAGGAAGCTGTGCACGTGATCTAAAAAATACCATGAAACCAGATTTCAGCAAACATGACTATAAAGAGCTACTGAATAGATCCGGGAGCGAAAGTTCCGGCAAAAACAAGAGGAAAGACATTTCCTGGCAAACCCCGGAAGGGATTCCTGTCCGTCGGGTATATACCAAAGAGGATATGAAAGAGGTCGAACATCTGGATTTTGTAGCCGGCATCCCTCCTTTTTTACGGGGTCCCTACTCCACCATGTATGTGACCCATCCATGGACCATTCGTCAGTATGCGGGATTTTCGACAGCAGAAGAATCCAATGCCTTTTACCGCCGAAACCTCGCGGCAGGACAAAAAGGCCTTTCCGTTGCCTTCGATCTGGCTACCCACAGGGGTTATGATTCAGATCATGAGCGGGTAATAGGTGACGTCGGAAAAGCAGGTGTAGCCATTGACTCTGTCCTGGATATGAAAAAACTTTTTGATGACATCCCACTGGATAAAATGTCTGTATCCATGACCATGAACGGAGCCGTATTGCCGATTATGGCTTTTTATATTGTGGCCGGGCTGGAACAAGGACTCCCCCTGGAAAAGCTCTCAGGAACGATCCAAAATGATATTCTGAAAGAGTTCATGGTACGCAATACGTATATCTACCCTCCGGAGATGTCTATGCGGATTGTCGGTGATATTTTTGCTTACACAGCCAGGCACATGCCTAAATTCAATTCCATTAGTGTCTCCGGCTATCATATGCAGGAAGCCGGAGCCACTGCCGATCTGGAACTGGCTTATACCCTTGCCGACGGACTGGAATATTTGCGCACTGGTCTGAAAACCGGTTTAAATATTGATGAATTTGCCCCCCGTATTTCCTTTTTCTGGGGTATCGGTATGAATTACTTCATGGAGATAGCCAAATTGCGTGCTGCCCGTCTCCTGTGGGCCCGCATCGTTAAAACGTTCAATCCTGTCAATCCCAAATCCATGGCGTTGCGCACCCACTCACAGACATCAGGATGGAGCCTGACCGAGCAGGATCCTTTTAACAACATTGCGCGTACCTGCATTGAAGCCCTGGCTGCCGTCCACGGACATACCCAGTCACTACACACCAATGCCTTAGATGAAGCCATTGCACTACCCTCGGAGTTTTCGGCACGCATTGCCCGCAACACACAAATATACCTACAAGAAGAAACTCAGATACAACGAACGGTGGATCCCTGGGGAGGATCCTGGTATATTGAAAAACTTACCCATGACCTGGCTCATCATGCCTGGAATATTATTCAGGAAATCGAGGAAATGGGAGGCATGACCAAAGCTATTGAAAAAGGACTCCCCAAGATGCGTATCGAAGAAGCTGCTGCCCGCAAACAGGCCCGGATAGATGCCGGAAGAGATATTATCATAGGAGTCAATCGGTGGAAACCCGACCACAAAGAATCCATGAATATTCTCGAAGTAGACAACACTGCCGTCAGAAAATCCCAGATAAAACGTCTGGAAGAGCTAAAAAGAGAAAGAGATAACGAAGCAGTTCGGAAAGCGCTGAAAGCTATCACCCACACTGCCCGCAACAAAGATGGTAATCTGTTGGAACTTTCTGTCGAAGCAGCTAAAAAACGGGCTACCCTGGGAGAAATCTCCCTGGCCATAGAGAAGGTATGCGGTCGTTACAAAGCGGTCATCCGCTTGGTATCCGGCATCTACTCCGCTGAATCGGAGCAAAACAAACGATTCGAAAAAGCCCGTGAGCTAACCCGTAAGTTCGCTTCCTTGTCCGGCCGGCAGCCTCGAATTATGGTAGCCAAAATGGGACAAGACGGCCACGACCGGGGAGCCAAAGTAATATCCACAGGATACGCCGATATCGGTTTTGATGTGGATATCGGACCACTGTTTCAGACCCCGGCCGAGACAGCCAAACAGGCTGTCGAAAATGATGTGCATGTGCTGGGTATTTCTTCCCTGGCAGGGGGACATAAAACACTCATCCGGCAGGTAACGGAAGAACTCCGGCGCCTGGAGCGGGAAGATATTATGGTCGTGGCCGGTGGCGTAATCCCGCAACAGGACTACGAATACCTCCATAATCTTGGCGTTGTGGCTATTTTCGGCCCCGGCAGCGCTGTGACAGAAACTGCCATAAAAATCCTTACAATACTGCTGGAGAAAGAGAAAATAACCACCTGATGTCAGGACGTATCGCGATGTACCCTGACAGAATACACAACGTATCCCTATAAAATTCCCAATGCAACATTTTTTCTTTTTCTTCGTCATTAAAATAACCTTTTTATGATAAGAGGGGAATACTGGTATTTTTCTTATATTTATATCGCCTTTTCAACTCTATGCCTATAGATGATGAAGAAGAAATTATTTTCCGTTCCGGTTTTTTGGGGGTTTATTCTGTTATTTTACTTTATTCCGCCGGCACAGGCACAGGAATTGAACCAGCGGATATTTTCCAAAGGGGCCAACCAGGAGATACTGATCGGATTTGGAAACAGGCATGGACTCGAAGAGGAGCCTTTCAACCGATGGTTTGATAAAGAATATTCAGACTATAAGCCGGATGAACAGACATTGAAAAAAATCCCGGAAAATACCTTGTCCGAAGTTTATATTACCATCGTTTTAGGTACCTGGTGTTCTGACAGCCACCGGGAAGTTCCCCGTTTTTATAAAATTGCAGAAATTCTGAAGATCCCTGAAAATCACCTGAAAGTCATTTTTGTGGACCGGGACAAAACAGCACCGGATATTGATCTCACCCCTCTCCACATTGCACGGGTCCCTACTTTTATCTTCTACAGAAAAAAGAATGAACTGGGCCGAATCATTGAATCTCCGAAAATAAGCCTGGGAAAAGATATAAAATTTATTTTATCAAAAAAATAAGACCATGGAAGAAATCAACGACACCACCACAAATGCAGGTCAGGGTTTTGGCATAGCCGCTCTGGTACTAGGAATCGTAGCCCTCATCACCGCACCTATCCCATGCATCGGTCTGCTTGCACTGATCCCCGGAGTTCTCGGAATCATTTTTGCTATCATCGCACTGGTCCAGGCCCGCCAGGAAAACGGAGCGAAAGCACTTATCATCGTGGCCCTTGTTCTCTCCTCCCTGGGAACAGCTGTTTCCACAATTTGGGTAATGGTTATTTCCACTCCTGCAGTCATGACTAATTCTATTGTCAAAGGAGTCATGAATGATCTTAAAAACATAAACAAAGATTTTAATGAAGATATAAAGAAAGATTTGGAGGAAGGAAACGGTGAATATACCATCACCATTAAAAAAAGTATAAAATCCGAAGGAGAAAAAGAAGAAAAACTGGAAGAACTGGAAAGAAATGACTCTCTGGAAAACAAATTGGAAGAGGTAGAAAACCCGTCAGATACTAACAAAAAAAATCCACATAAATAAAAGAATTTATTTACTTAAAAAATGTTTCCAGAGACATTACGTCACCGGCCTTATCAGGCTGTGAACATCATTTTCATGGTCCTGATA
>CAYLJE010000029.1:0-21928 GCA_964383915.1 uncultured Rikenellaceae bacterium | reverse complement strand
ATGGGCCACAATCCATAACTGAACACTCAGAAGAATCAGATGGAAGATAAGCCATATAATGGAATAACCGGATGAAAACGAAAATCCTGAAGAAGACAACCCGGGTGGGTTCAGAAACACCTTTCCCTGTGTTTGCCGGGCTTTTTTTCCAAAAAAATAACCAATAAATGATGCCAGGGCCCCCATTATCAGATACAGGGATATAAACAAACCAATAATAAGCCATGGATTCAGATTCCTTTCCTGTATTTTCAGCTTCTCAAGTGCGTATTGATACAGATAAACTGTTAGACGGACCAGATTGTAACCATAAATGATCAACAGCGTAATAATTTTATGAAGCAATGCACTGAAAACAGCCATTCCTCCTCCGACGAGATAACCTAAAAGGTTTTTCCCAAAAAGGAAAACAAATGATTCCATTAGCAATGCTTCCAGCATTATCCCGGTCATCGGACCAAAAATTACAGCACTGGGAGAAATGGACTTCATCAGGGCAGCAATCAGACCTGCACGCCAGTATAAACCATTCTCCCGCCAGATATGAGAAAAAGACACCAGCAGAATGACAGCAAAAGCAGACAACAGGGTACCTGACAAAGGAAACCGCAAGTGTTATATACATTAGGAAAAAGCAATAAACCGTTTTTGTTTATTTGCCTGGAGCCCAAAAATAACAAAATAAAAAATGTAATACAGAAGAAAAATGAACTACCCCGCCGTGCTCCGTTGCTGAAGCTATGACACAAGCGACAAGTAACGGAATAATAAAACTACCCCGGGGCGGATCCGTCCGCACGCTGTCGCTGAAGCTTTAGCGCAGGCGCCTGAGTAGCTTCAGCGCTCGCGGAAAGGCTCCGGCCGCCGGTGGAAGCTTTAGCACCTGGCCTTGCCAAAGCGGCTTCGCGAAGGCACAGTAAGCGCCCATAGCAGAACACGAAGGTGGAATTAAAAGATACTGTTAATAACTGTTTAAAAAAGAATTTGGGATATTGATGAAAGTTTTTGTATTTTAACCTCCAAATCGAAGAAAAAAACCATTCACACTGTATCATTCAAACACAATAATAAAGAATGAGTGAAAAGATACTTAAAGCTCTAATGCAGCTTTTTGCCATAATTGCCAGGCCTGAGAGTAACCGGGGGGATCGAAGAAGTGTAGTTGAATCATTTTTAAAACGCGAACTTAATCAGGAGCTGGTTCAAGAATATCTGAAAACCTTTGATCGTTATTACAAGTTACATCAGGAAAAACAAAAAGTCAAAGAAAAACGTGTTCGGAGAATTTCTTCCTCCTCTGTAAGGGTATTAAAGATATGTACAGAAATCAATGAAGAGCTGACCCAACAACAAAAAATCATCGTAATTTACCAGTTACTGGAATTCGCCCGCTCTGACGGAGATACTGTAACACCTCAGGAGATGGCCTTTATCAATACGGTTGTCGATACTTTCAATTTTCCCGAGACTGCATTTCATGAAATGCAGTCTTTCATTCTGAATCCTGTCGGACAGTTTCAGGATACGCCAAATATTCTGATCATTTCGCAACATAAAAACAGCTCTTACAAAAAGGTTAAACATATTCCCAGACCAGGTACAAATGGACAAATTTTTATTTTTCATATTATCACGGGAAACGTTTTCCTGATAAGATACCTGGGAGACAGTGAATTATACCTGAATAGCCAGTTACTGCACAAAGACAAAATATATGTCTTTAACACCGGGTCGTCCCTGCGTGACCGAAAAGGGATCCCGGTATATTACAGTGACATACTCGGTCGATTCCAGGAAGACCGGATCAAAGAAAAATTTTATTACCAGGTCAAAAACCTGGAATACAAGTTTAAAGGAAGAAAAATCGGTATTCACAATATGAGTTTTGAAGCCGAGTCGGGGAAAATGATCGGTATCATGGGGGCCAGCGGCGCCGGGAAATCTACCCTGTTGAATGTATTAAACGGAACCAACCCTCCTACCAAAGGAACAGTCCTGATAAACGGGATAAATATCCACACTGAAAAAGAAAAGATTGAAGGACTGATTGGTTTTGTCTCCCAGGATGACCTGTTAATTGAAGAACTTACCGTATATCAGAATCTTTATTTCAATGCAAAATTATGTTTCGGCAATTATACGGAAAAACAACTCGACGATGCTGTAGCCAATGCCCTAGACAGCTTGGGATTACTTGAAATCAAAGACCTGATGGTCGGTTCTCCCTTGAATAAGAAAATCAGTGGAGGCCAGCGTAAAAGATTAAACATCGCGCTGGAACTAATCCGTGAACCACCCGTTCTCTTTCTGGACGAGCCTACTTCGGGACTTTCTTCCCGGGATTCAGAGAATATTATGGATCTCCTGAAAGAGCTGTCACTGAAAGGAAAGCTGGTTTTTGCAGTAATCCATCAACCTTCGTCTGACATCTTCAAGATGTTCGATAACTTACTGATCCTTGATAACGGGGGATACCTTATTTATAATGGGAACCCTGTAGAGGCACTTACCCATTTCAAGAAAGAGATGCATTATGCCAACTGGAATGAAAGTGAGTGCCATGTCTGTGGTAATGTAAACGTGGAACAGGTTTTCAATATTATTGAGACCCAGGTCCTGGATGAATATGGAAAGTTTACGGGAACAAGGAAAATATCCCCGGGTGAATGGAATATTATTTACAGGGAGAAATTTCCGGGTACCGAGCCTAAGGAAGTTAAAAAAGGAACGATCCCTGCAATCAATTTTAAGATACCCGGCAAGATAACCCAGTGGCTGGTATTTACCAAGCGGGATATTATTTCCAAGTTATCAAACACACAATATCTCATTATTAATTTTTTCGAAGCTCCTGTCCTCGCTTTTTTCCTGGCTTACCTTATTAAATATTTTGATGAAACAGGGGGAAACACCCTGGGATATACACTTATCAATAACGACAACTTACCTGTTTATCTTGTCATGGCGGTCATTGTGGCTATTTTCATGGGGCTGACGGTGAGTGCTGAAGAAATTATTAAAGACCGTAAAATACTTAAGCGGGAAGCCTTTCTTAACTTAAGCTGGCCCAGTTACCTTTTATCCAAGGTAAGTGTTCAGTTTAGCATCGCCGCTGTTCAGGCTTTCACATTTGTACTGGTAGGAAATACCATTATGGAAATCAGGGGTATGTACTGGCAATACTGGCTGGTTTTATTCGCCACCTGGACCTCAGCCAACGTTCTCGGTCTCGTCGTTTCCGACAGTTTTAAAACAGTAGTTACTATCTATATCCTCATACCCTTTCTTGTCATTCCACAAATCACTCTCAGCGGCGTTTTTGTAAAATATGAAAAACTCAATCCTGCTATTTCCTCTCCGGCACGCATCCCCTGGTATGGGGAGATTATTACAGCCCGTTGGGCTTACGAAGCCCTTGCCGTTTATCAATACACAGATAATAAATATGAAAAACAGTTTTATCCATTAGATAAGATAATGAGTATTGCAGACTTTAAAAAAATCTATTGGTATAATGAAATGAAGGGTAAGCTGGAGCAAATAGAACGAGATTATGACAATCCGCAGAAAGGGAATGAAGTATCTTCCGATCTGACCCTTCTGATTAATGAAATCGGAGGTGAATTGAAAAATAATCCAAGAATACCTTTTCCTGAGTATCAAAATTTAACCCGGTTCCAACTAAGTCCTGCCTTATTTCAACAAACAATGAGGTATCTGGAAACTATAAAAAACTACTATATAAGATATTATAATGCAGCAAGCAACCGGAAAGATCAAATGATCTCTGAACTTGAACATAAAGATAAGCAAGCGTTTATCCGTATGAAAGAACGGTATCTGAATGACCAGCTAAAAGAATTTGTCACCAATAAGAATGCCAAAAACCGGATTATTGAATACAAAGGACATTTTATCCAAAAAATGGATCCTATTTATCTGGACCCCACTTCAAAATTCATTAAAGCCCAGTTTTACGCCCCCCGCAAGCAGATATTCGGTTATTTCATGTCCACTTTCTGGGTAAATATCATCGTCATGTGGTTCATGACCATCCTGTTATACTTTACACTACAATATAGATTATTCAAGCGTTTTCTCGACCAGATGGAACATTGGTCATCCAAACTTTTCCCTGAAGAAGAATAATAAACCCGGAATACAAAAAGAATTTTTTTTTTATTTCCCCGTTCACGGATGATTTCCACTAAAAACAGACAAAAAAAGGTTGCATCTACAAAGGCAACCTTTTAATATTCTCTTAAGTAACAAATAATTATTCAACTATTTCAATCATCTTGAAGGGTAT
The DNA here is from genome assembly GCA_964383915.1 of uncultured Rikenellaceae bacterium. GTDB lineage: Bacteria > Bacteroidota > Bacteroidia > Bacteroidales > VadinHA17 > DRPN01. The sequence goes on along the minus strand of CAYLJE010000029.1, from coordinate 17,619 downwards.
CCGGATAATCGATTCATAATCTTCTCCGGCTTCTAACATATCTTCGTCATCCTCTTCATAATACCAGTTAATTTCCACATCGTGTTTAGCCTTGTGGATTGCTTCCAGCTTTTTAAACACATCCAGAATACATTTTGACGAACTGGTATTAAAATATTCTAACTGGATATTGACTGTAGATTTCGGTTTTGGATTGTTCTTATAATCTTCAAGCCAATCCACCAAAGGTTTGTAAAATTCAACCGAGTTTTCAGGAATGGACCTTCCTTTTATTTCAACAACCCCTTCATCGGCATCAAACCGAACCGTTGGAGTCTTTGGCGTCCCTTCAATAATCAATGGTTCCATATGCAAAATATTTAACTGGTTTTATCTACTACTTCATCAATAAATACATCAAGGTTGAAAAAAGAATAATCGTCGTTAAAAGGCACAAACTGATATTTCAGTTTATTCCCTGTTTTACGGGCAATATCCACAAGTCCTAACCCTCCCCCGCCTTTTTCAGATAATTTCTGGTGGTTTAATATAAATTTGTACATCTCTTTTAATTCATCCCTGGTACTTCCATTAATGATATCAATTTTATCTTTCAGATAAGAGATTTTCTTATTTCTGATAAAATTTCCCGTTGATATCTTATATTTATTTTCTTCTTTTGATACCACAAGAATTCCAAATCTGGATTCAAAATCATCGCTGTATTCTTCCGGCAAATCATCTATATGATGGAACAGGTTTTGTAAGCTTTCCACGAGTACATTATATACTTTCTTACGTATCTTAGAAGGTTCATTGAAATCCTTTAATCTCGACTCAACCGTATCTAACACATTATTGATCAACTCGGTAGTGATACTACCTTTATAGGCCAAAAGGACATTTCCGTCAATTAAGTCAGCATAATAATCTTCAATGCTAAAATTCATTCGAACTATTGCTTTACATTTCCTTTAGCCGAAAATAAAGTAACAAATATAAAAAAATCTATTAAAACAAAGCTTCTTTCTTTAAATCAAAATCAAAACCAAACCCAAAATAATAAATTCCTGTAAAATACAACATAATTTTTTATTTTTTTTGATAATCAACCTTATTTTGAAGATTTCTATTATCTCTGACCTGAAACTTCTTCAGTGTCACCTTTAGTCCTCCATGATATAAATCATAATGCCCCGAAGGTTTCAAACCAATCCAATTCAATGCCTGTTTATTACTACTCAGTATCCATGCATCATACCCCATGAAATTCCTTTTCAATACATTTCCGGTAGAACGGTAGATATTTTCCATGTCTTTCGGACGCATCCGTTTCCCAAAGGGGGGATCCATCATAATGACCCCTGGTTTTCCTGAAGGTGGGATTAAATCCTGTATAGGCAATATTTTCAATTTCACGTAGTCCGCCAGTCCGGCATTGGTGACATTCAGCCGGGCCAACCGTAAAGATATGGCTGAACGGTCACTGCCCAGGATAAGGTTCCCCGGACGCCTCGATACACCGGAATATATGGTTTTTACCATTTGATATAAATGAGCATCATAATCTCTCCATTTAATAAAGGCATATTTCTTTCTCATAAAACCGGCCGGGATGTCCATGGCAATCATAGCTGCTTCTATCGGCAATGTTCCCGAACCACACATCGGATCAATAAAAGGGGTCTTGCCCTTCCATCCGCTGAGTAAGATCATTCCGGCAGCCAGGACTTCATTCAGACTGGCCAACCCATGACGAACACGATACCCTCTTTTATGAAGAGAATCTCCGGAACTGTCCATAGATAAAATACATTTCTTCCCTGAGATCTGTATATTTAACCGGATATCCGGATTCTCCTTGTCAATCCCCGGCCTTGTACCTGTCTTGTCTCTGAAATGATCTACCACAGCATCTTTAACCCGTTGTTCAATAAAGTGTGAATGATTAAAATAGGGGGAATGGATAACTGCATCCACGACAAATTTCTGATGGTTGGAAAAAAAAACCTCCCAGGGGAGATCATATAATTTTTTATAAAGGATTTTATCGTCGGTAGCCTGAAACTCCCCCATTACACGTAAAACACGCAAGGCTGTCCGCAAATGATAATTCGCAGCATATAACAACTTCCTGGTTCCGCTAAAAGTAACCGCACGGCTTTTCTCCTTAATGTCCTTTCCCCCAAGTCTCATTACCTCTTCAGCAAGTAATGGTTCCAGCTCTTGGAAAGTCGTGGCTACCATAGGAAACTGTTCCTTATCAAAAGAATAAATGGTCATATGTTCACTACTTAGTGTTTATTATAAATTTCAGACACAACGGATGCAACAGCATTCCGGAACCGCTCTTCTCCCCGGCCGGATACCACTTTATATGCAAAACCACCACCACGGATTTCCTCTTCATACATAACATACAGTTCCTCTCTTTTCCTGCCTGGATTTTCCCTTACAGGATCACTCACCCAGGGTATGTCCGGACGACAGAGCAAATATAAATCTATTTTTCTTTTTCTGATAGCTTCCTGTAGCCCTTCCGGCACATGCCCATAGACAACATGAAACCATATCTTCAGAATAATCAAATCGGTATCCAAAAACAAAAACGGATTACCGGGCATATCCGGATTTTTTAATACTTCTATCTGGTGCCTGACAATATGTATTACATCCCGGTATGCATAAGGTCTGTTTATTGTCTCCACATAGGTTCGCGCATATTCAGGTATCCATGTTCCACCGAAATGACGGGCCAGTTGTTCAGCCAGGGTTGTTTTCCCGGTTGATTCAGGACCTGTCAATACAACCGTATAAGGTCTTTTATTCATTAGCTATATCACATTTACTATTCTTTTGATCATTGCCCCACCCCAACTTCTCCCCCGTGAGGGAGGGACTCATTTCTGCCTTATCCTGCATCATTTGCATTACTTTCTTTATGCCCTTTGCAAGTAAATACTTTTGAACATAAAATGAAAAAACTTGTAAAACCATTCTTCCCGGACACTATTGATTCATCATTCTACATTCCTCATTCCCTGCAGGTCTTTCTTCCATTGGAAAAATCCCACCACAGCCAGGACGGAGTAAATGAGAAATAAGCCGGCCGTAAGATAAAGTCCTTTATAAATATATAATCCCATGGAAACAGCATCTACCACCACCCAGATTAACCATTGTTCAAGAATTTTCCTGGCAAGCATCCAGGTGGCTACAATACTGGCTGCCGTGGTAAAAGCATCCCAATAAATCAACGTTGAGGATAAAATATGAAGCCACCGCGGAACATTCGACAAGACCACCACCAACAACCAGTAAATCAAAAAAGTTACAGACAGAAGAATAATGACATCCCTGGTTTTCACAGAAACAACTTTCAGTGTATCCTTTTTCCCAGTTTCTCCTCCGTAAAGCCAGTGATACCAACCGTAAACGCTTACAATCAGATAATATACCTGCAGACCCATATCCGCATATAAACGGGAGTGATAAAATACATATATATAAAAAGCCGAAGTCAACAGGCCAAAAGGCCAAAGCCATATTTTCTGTTTGATACTAAAATACAGATATATCAATGCAAACAATACGCCAAAAACCTCTGATAATAACACATCGTTATCTATAAACCAATGAAAAAGAATCTCCAGCATGTATAAAACTTTCCCCGACATGAACCATGGATGCAGGTCTCTGTGAGCGACACCCATATCCTGCTGGTATAACTATTTGCCTGCCAGTTTTTTCTGGTATTGTTGATCTTCATGAAGCACTGCAACCGCTTTCCTGAAAACAGGAGAATCTTCATTCAGAATCTTGAAATAAGCCGTTGAATTCCAAAGATCCCGAGCAATCAGCGCCCTTATGTACATACGCAGACGGTACTCCGATTCTTTAAACATCTCCTCGCGGGCAACCACCTGTTTTTCTTCTCCGGCCTCTCTCAATTTTAGCAAATCATCATTTGACAACCGGAAACGGCTGATATAATCATCCACAGAAGCATACTTTCTGCGTGTTTGTATGCGATGAGCATCCACCCAGGAAAGGGCAAAATTTGTCACCACCCCTTTACCGATCATGTCTCTGAGATAACTCGTATTTCCGGCAGTATCAGCAGGAACAAAAATATCCGGCATAATACCCCCACCTCCATATACCAGACGATGATTTTCCAATGTGTAATAACGCAGTGAATCGGGAAAATGAATACTGTCGGCAGACATGAACTCCCCATGCCGGAACCGCGTAACAAGATCTTTCATATAACTCTCATAACCATTCTTATATGATTTCTGAATCAGGCGTCCCGAAGGGGTATAATATCTGGCAACAGTCAGACGCACCATACTATAATCAGGAAGATAAAAAGGTTTTTGTACCAACCCTTTACCAAAAGTCCTCCTTCCCACTATAAGACCCCGGTCCCAGTCCTGAATAGCTCCGGAAAAAATCTCGCTGGCCGAAGCGGATCCTTCATTCACCAGCACCACCAGTTTAATATGATGGAGTCTGCCCTTATCGGTAGTAAGAAACTCCTGCCTGATCAAATGTCTCCCCTGCATATAGACAATTAACTTCCCTCCCGGCATAAACTCATCTACCAGATCGGTAGCAACCGTAAGGATTCCACCGCCATTGTCACGAAGATCCAGGATCATTCCATGCATCTGATCAAGGGGGAATTGATCCATGGCCTGATGGAATTCATCCATGGTTTTAGCAGAGAATCGGTTTATTTTGATGTATCCGGTATGTTTATCAACCATATAGGATGCATCCAGGCTGTAAATGGGAATTTTATCCCTTGTAATGGTAAAATGCAACATCTCCGGGGTATTCCTTCTGACAATATCCACCTCTACAGTGGTACCTTTGGGACCCATAAGCCTTTTACGCACATCATTTGTAGAAATCCCTATGCCGGCAATATTTTTCCTGTCTATGCCAACGATACGATCTCCGGCCATCAGGCCCACTTTCTCTGAAGGCCCCCCGCTAATAGGAGATATCACCAACACCGTATCTTCAAGAATATTAAAATAGATACCCACTCCTTCAAAATCACCTATCAGAGGTTCATTCATCTCTTTCACTTCATCTTTGGTAATATAAACGGAATGGGGATCCAGCTCCTTCAATAGTTGGCGGATGGCGTCTTCTGTAAGTTTATCTTCATTAACACTATCAACATAATATCCTGAAATGAGGTTTAACAATTTATTTAACTTAAAAGCCTGTTCGTTGAATATTTGTCCCGATGCTGCTGACACGAAGACTATCCAAAAGAACGTAACACCCAGGAAAACCTGATTTATTTTTTTCATTACTGTGGATATAAAAAATTTATTCCCATTCTATGGTAGCAGGAGGTTTGGAACTGATATCATACACTACCCTGTTGATTCCCTTCACTTTATTAATGATGTCAGAAGACACGCGTGCAAGAAAACCGAAAGGTAACTGAGACCAATCTGCAGTCATCCCGTCTGTAGAGTTAACAGCACGGAGTACGACCACATGTTCATAGGTACGTTCATCCCCCATCACTCCTACCGACTGTACCGGCAACAGGATCACAGCAGCCTGCCAGACCTTGTTATACAGATGCTCTTTTTTCAGCTCTTTGATAAAAAGATCATCAGCTTCCTGTAAAACACGTATTTTCTCAAGCGTAACTTCCCCCAGGATCCGTACACCCAAACCGGGACCCGGAAAAGGATGACGCTGAAGGATTCTCGCATCCATTTTCAGTGTCTGTCCTACCCTGCGAACCTCATCCTTGAATAACAAACGAAGGGGTTCAATCACCTTCAGATGCATCTTCACAGGCAAACCACCAACATTGTGATGTGATTTGATGGTAGCTGACGGACCCTTCACCGACACCGATTCGATAACATCGGGATAAATCGTCCCCTGGGCCAGCCACTGAACATCTTTAATCTTCCGTGCTTCCTCATTAAAAACATCAATAAATGCTTTCCCGATAATTTTTCTCTTCTTCTCCGGTTCGCTCACTCCTTTCAGCGCATTCAGAAAACGACCGGAAGCATCCACTCCGATAACATTCAGCCCCATATCCCGATAGGAATCAAGAACCTGACTGAACTCATTTTTCCTAAGTAACCCGTTGTTGACAAAAATGCAGGTGAGATTTTTTCCAATGGCCCGGTGTAACAACACTGCAGCCACACTCGAGTCCACCCCTCCGGATAAACCAAGGAGAACTTTATTGTTCCCGATTTTCTTCTTTAGCTCATCAATAGTAGTTTCAACAAAAGATGCCGGCGTCCAGTGGCAGGAACTATGACAAATGGTAACCACAAAATTCTCAAGAATCTTCCTGCCTTCGGTGGTATGGTAAACTTCAGGATGAAACTGGATGCCGTAAGTATCCTCTCCTTCAATCTTATAAGCACCTATTTTCACATCTTTTGTACTGCCGATGATCCGGTAATTTTCAGGAATCCTGGCAATGGTATCACCATGCGACATCCACACTTGTGTTCCGGCAGAGATATCCTGAAAAAGCGGACTACCGTTATCTACATATTCCAGATTAGCTCTTCCGTATTCCCGGGAATCCGAAGGCAGCACTTTCCCCCCATAAAAATGCGCCAGATATTGGGCTCCGTAACAAATACCCAGAACAGGCCATTGTCCTTTAATCCCTTTAAGGTCAGGTATCGGCGCATTCTTATCCCGGACAGAAAACGGACTCCCCGAAAGAATAATCCCTTTTACAGACTGATCAGGTGCAGGAAAATGATGATAAGGATATACCTCACAATATACATTCAGCTCTCTGACTTTCCTGGCTATCAACTGGGTATATTGTGAACCGAAATCCAGTATTACTATCTTTTCTGTCATACCGGTATTTTTAAACGGGCATAAAGATAAGACTTTCTACCCGAAATCTGTAATACAAAAAAAGCTGCCGGAAGCAGCTCTCTTTGTCGTTCAGGATTTGATTATTTTTTAAACTTTTTCAGAATATCTTTTACAGCATCTTTATGCACCGTAAAACCCATCATTTTGAGTTTCACATAATCCGTACTAAAAAAATAGTAGCCAAATTTTTTATCCTTTTCCCCAACATTTCTGGACCCTGAGCTGGAGTCTTTAATCAGATACCAGTCCCGGCCGTCTTTGGTAAGATAACCTACCAGGTGCATCCCGTGATCATCGGTGGTGGTGCGATTGGAAAAACGGAATTGCCGTGCATCATCATTAATATATGCCGGGGGAATATCAAAATCAGGGATGAGGGCTACATTTGTCTCACGACTGAATCCGGCTTCCGATACATCTCCTCCGATACTGACGGTATAACCTTTACGGATGGCATTTTTCAGGGCGAGCATAAAATCTTTCAGCGGAATGTTATAATACTCTTTACTATGCCACCAGTTATCGGGAACTTTATATTCCACCTGCTGCCAGAAAGGCTCCTGCTCATAGGACAGAATCTCCGCATAATCATCCGGATTAATCTTTAAAACATCTTTTAAAAATTGTGTCGGAGAATACGTTTCTCCTTTCCACGCAAATGTCTCCGGCGGGGTTCCCATATAATGATTCATAATACTTTTTATAGTCGCCAGCACCTCCTCTTCATTCCAGGCATTGGACTCTTTTATGTTTTTCAGGTATGCTTTCATCTCCTTCACCATATCTGAGTGATCATAAAACTTCCTGCCTCCAATCAAACCCGTATATACTGATTCCGGAACTGCCCCGTACATTTTATAGATGCGCGCCACAGCATTTCCTTCAGATCCCTCATCAAAGAGAGAATTCCCCCGTTCACGAATAAAACGTCTGGCTTTTTCTACATATTCCCAATACACCGTAAACATTTCCGAGATTTTAATCTTCTGTCCTGTCAACCGGTACACTTCCGATTCATACATTGAAGTCGTGGAAAAACACCAACAGGTCCCGGTATTCCCCTGTGATATAGGAGGAAAATGCCATTCACTCTTATAGAGCGACGGATCATTGGGAAGATCCATCCCCGACTGGTCCATAACAAACATTTTCCTCTTCTTTTGCGGATGTTGTTTTTCCTTCACATTTCTGATATCCTTCAGAATAAAATTCTGGTAAAAACCTGGCTTATACTCCTTAAAAACGGCTTTGTTAGTCGGTTGTCCGTAAAGAAAAGGAACCACCAGTAAAAGCAGTAATGTTGAACCTGATATTTTTTTCATCATGGCTTCATTAAATTGGTTTACGGCCTTAAAGATAGTTATTTCATCTTATAGTTATTACAGAAACACAAAGATTATATATAAGAAATCATACAACAGAGCATTATGACGATTACAATGGTTTGCGGGGAATGGTCTCCTGACCGGATGTTCCCCGGCACAAGGGTACAACAAACCGTTTCCCGTCTCCGGCAAGTTCGGTCTCCGGAAATATCTCACGTGCTTCTTCCAGCAATATTTCTAAATCTTTATAACGTGCGGAAAAATGTCCGATAATTAATTTTTTAACGCCTGCTTCACGGGCTATTAAAGCCGCCTGTCTGGCTGTAGAGTGTTCTGTTTCAACAGCAAGTTGAACATCTTTGTTTGTAAAAGTAGCTTCATGATATAGCAGATCAACCTGACGAATAAAAGGGATGATGTTCCGCTCATATCCGGTATCGCTGCAAAAAGCATAAGAACGGGGAGGGGGCCCCGGAACAGTGAGCTGATCATTGGGTATCACCTCTCCTTCCTGAGTGACAAAGTCCTCTCCCTGTTTTATTCCATTTCTTTTGTAGATCGGTATCTGAAATCTTTCTATAACCTCCGGCCTGAAATTATGTAATCGTTCTTTCTCCCGGAATAAATAACCACAGGTAGGGATGCGGTGCCTAAGGGGAAAATGACGAACCGTCATTACCTTGTCTTCATAGATCACACGGGATTTATCACAGTCCAACGGATGAAAAACAACAGCATATGGCAGGTGGATATCAAACAGATGAAATTGTTGCAGCACTACTTCCTCAAGCATGGGAGGTCCGTATATATGCAAGTCCTGCTCCCTTCCCATCAACCCCAGGCTGGAGAGCAGTCCAAACAACCCGAATACATGATCCCCATGCAGATGACTTATAAATACATGATTCAGACGGCCAAGACGGATTTTCATCTTTCGAAGCTGCATTTGCGTCCCCTCACCACAATCAATCAAAAAAAACCGCTCCTGTACATTTAGTACCTGAGCGGTTGGAAATCTATCCGATGTAGGTAAGGCAGAACTGCTACCCAGTATCGTCAATAAAAAAGTCAAAGCAAAACGTTCATTAATCTTCAGCCTTGATCATTGCCAATGCATCCTCATATGTTCCAGTGATATTCAACACTGTATCAAGCTGGGAAATGGTTATCAGCCGTTCCACAGCTTCATTGAGACCACACAAAATAAACGTCCCGTTGGCATTTTTGCAAAGCCTGTTCGCAACCAGGATGGCACTAAGTCCACTGGAATCACAATACCTGACGTTGCTAAGATCCAGAATGATATTTTTCTCGCCACCTCCTGAAATCAGAACCAATTCTGATTTCAGGTTGGGTGCAATATGGGTATCCAGTTTTTCTTCCACCACCCGGATCAGGGTGTGATCATCTTTTTTTTCAATTTGAAATTCCATAACTAAATAATTTTGTCTTTAAAGATAATTATTTTTTCTTATCTCCGGACATTTTATTTTTCTTTTCTTTGGCTACCATTTCTTTTTTTATGGCTGCCAGATCTGAAATATCTCCCAGGGTTGTTTTTTCCAGTTTACTTTTGATTCGCCGAGTAGTTTTTTCTGTAGCAGCAGCTTCTGCTTTTTTAGCTCCTTTTTTCTTATCTTCAAAAACCCGGGTATGTGATACAACAATTTTTTTCCCGTTTTTATTGAATTCAAGAATTTTAAACGGCAATTTCTCATCCACTCTGGCTTTTGTTCCGTCTTCTTTAATCAGGTGTTTTGGATTCACAAAGCCTTCCACACCATAAGGTAATGCTACCACGGCTCCTTTATCAAAAATATCCACAATGGTTCCTTCATGGACAGACCCGATGGTAAATATGCTTTCAAACACATCCCAGGGGTTTTCTTCCAGTTGTTTATGACCCAGGCTGAGACGACGGTTTGTCTTATCGATCTCCAGCACGACTACTTCAATGTCATCTCCTATGGAAATAAATTCGGCCGGATGTTTGATTTTTTTTGTCCAGGAAAGATCTGATATATGAATCAGACCGTCCACGCCTTCTTCAATTTCCACAAACACCCCGTAATTGGTAAAGTTTCTTACTTTGGCAGTATGTTTGGATCCCACCGGATATTTTTTCTCGATATTTTCCCACGGATCCGGTTTCAATTGTTTCATGCCCATAGACATCTTTCGTTCTTCGCGGTCAATGGTCAGGATCACTGCTTCCACCTCATCTCCTACTTTCAGAAATTCCTGTGCACTCCGCAAGTGTTGTGACCAGGACATCTCGGATACATGAATCAGCCCTTCCACTCCGGGGGCAATTTCCACAAATGCACCGTAATCGGCCAGAACAACCACCTTCCCTTTCACTTTATCACCCACCTTCAGATTGGGATCCAGGGAATCCCACGGATGGGGCGTAAGCTGTTTCAGACCCAGGGCAATACGTTTTTTCTCATTGTCAAAGTCCAGGATAACTACATTCAACTTCTGATCCAGTTGGACAACCTCTTCGGGATGGTTCACACGACCCCAGGAAAGATCCGTAATATGTATCAAACCATCAACGCCACCCAAATCAATAAATGCACCGTATGAGGTAATATTCTTGACGGTTCCTTCGAGAACCTGTCCTTTCTCCAGTTTGGCAATAATTTCTTTTTTCTGCAGCTCCAGTTCGGCCTCGATAAGAGCCTTGTGAGATACAACCACATTTTTGAACTCCTGATTTATCTTTACAACTTTGAATTCCATGGTTTTCCCCACAAACACATCGTAATCACGGATAGGTTTGACATCAATCTGCGATCCCGGCAGAAAAGCTTCGATACCAAAAACATCCACAATCATTCCTCCCTTGGTGCGGCATTTTATATACCCTTTGATGATTTCATTTTTTGCATAAGATTCATTCACACGTTCCCAGGAACGCAAGGTACGTGCTTTTTTATGTGACAGCAATAATTGTCCCTTGTTATCTTCCTGACTCTCCACATACACCTCAACCTTATCCCCCACTTTCAGATCAGGATTATAGCGGAATTCACTCAGACTGATGACCCCCTCGGATTTATAACCGATATTTACAACAACTTCCCGCTTATTCATGGAAATGACAGTGCCATCTACCACCTCATTGGGTGCCACAGTACTTAAAGTATCATTATATAATTTTTCATATTCCTTTCTCTTTTTCGAAGAATACTCATCTGTTCCTACGGTATAACTGGCCCAGTCAAAATCCGGATCAGGCGTAATGTTACGCTCATCAAAACGTTTTACTTCTTCTGCACCATGGACATTGGTTGTTTCTTCCTTCACAGCTACCGGTTTTTCTTTTTCTTCTTCTTCTACTTCGGATTTCACTTCCGAGGCCCCCTCTTCTTTTTTTTCTGTTTTCTGTTCTTCCTCTGTCACAATTTCCGGCGTTTTTTCAGCGACAACCATTTTTTCTTTTGCAGTTACCGGTTCATCTTTAGGTTCCACAGGAACTTCTTCAACAGTTTCGGGGGATTGCTCCTCCTCCTCTGTGGACGTTTCCGTAATACCCTCTGTAACCGTTTCTTTTTCTTTTTCTTTTACTTCTGTTTCTTCAGCAAGCTTTTCGATGGCCGGTTTTTCCACGTTGTCCGTGGATACTTTTTCAGTTGACTGCGGCATGGTTTCCTCTGCTTTTACAGTTTTTTCTTCGTTCTCCGTAATAGCTTGATTTTCTTTTTCTTCTGATTTTTCTTCTGTTTCACTCATTACTAAATACTTTAATAATTAATTAGTTAGACATTATCTATTATAAAATTTGAGGTGCAAAATTAAGATTATTATTAAATAAATAAAAGCTTTTCAGAATATTTCGATTTCAATTTTTAAAAATCCAAATGTTTTTTGTCTTTTCAGGGACATATTTTCTCTTTAACATTTTACGCTTATTTTCAGAAACAGCATAAGTTGTTTACTTTTGGCAAATAATACAAACCAATAATTATGAAAATTGCAGTCGTTGGAACAGGATATGCAGGATTGGTTACCGGCACCTGCTTTGCAGAAACCGGCATACAGGTTTATTGTATTGATGTAAATCAGGAAAAGATCAAACAATTAAAAAAAGGATTATCGCCGATTTATGAACCGGGTCTTGAAGCCATGATAAAGCAAAATCTGGAAAAAGGCCGCCTGAATTTCAGCACAGATATGAAGACGGCCATGGATGGTGCCGAAGTAGTTTTTATTGCTGTAGGAACCCCTCCTGACGAGGACGGCAGTGCAGATATCCAGCATGTCCTCCGGGTGGCTGATGATATAGGCAAATATATAACCGGCTATACGGTGATCGTTACTAAAAGTACCGTCCCCGTCGGCACGGCTGTCCTTGTAAGAAAAACGATAATAAAATCATTGAATAACCGGGGAAAAAATGTTCCTTTCGACGTGGTTTCCAATCCGGAATTTCTGAAAGAAGGCGACGCTGTCCAGGATTTTCTGAAACCGGACAGGATTGTTATCGGTGTTGACTCAGAAAAAGCAGAAACAACCATGCGTAAGCTATACAAACCATTTCTTCTCAATAATCATCCTATTCTGTTTATGGATATTCCTTCTGCCGAGATGACCAAATATACGGCCAATGCCATGCTGGCTACTAAGATCAGTTTTATGAACGAAATCGCAAACCTGTGTGAAGATGTGGGAGCCAACGTGAAAATGGTACGTAAAGGTATTGGCAGTGATCCACGCATAGGCAATAAATTTATCTATCCTGGCGTCGGTTACGGTGGTTCCTGTTTCCCAAAGGATGTGAAAGCTTTAATAAAAACAGCCAAAGACAGAAAATACAATCTTCAGATACTGGAAGCTGTAGAAGCCGTAAACGAAAGACAGAAATTAATTTTATTCAAAAAGATTTCTCAACATTTTCAGGGACAAATTAAAGGAAAAACATTTGGTATATGGGGTTTATCTTTCAAACCCCTCACCGACGACATAAGGGATGCCCCTGCATTGAGCCTCATCAACCTGTTGCTGGAGGCGAAAGCAACAGTCAGAGCTTATGACCCGGCTGCCATGGAACAGGCAAGGAGAGTACTGGGTAACAAAATTATTTACAGTCAGGATCCTTATGATGCCCTGGTGGATGCGGATGCCCTTCTCCTGGTAACGGAATGGCCTGAATTCAGAATTCCTAATTTTCGTGTAATTGCCAGACTCTTAAACCAAAAAGTCATTTTCGACGGACGGAACATCTATGACCCGGATGAATTAAAACAGCTCGGGTTTACTTATTATGGCATAGGCATAGGAAAAACAACAGTTAATAAAATATAATATATGAAACGTATTCTCGTGACCGGAGGCGCCGGTTTCATTGGTTCGTTTTTATGCGAACGTTTACTATCCGAAGGACATGATGTGATCTGTCTGGATAATTATTTTACAGGTCGCAAATCAAACATCACCCATTTGCTTTCCAACCCATATTTTGAACTGGTAAGGCACGATGTTACCATGCCATATTTTGCTGAAGTGGATGAAATATACAACCTGGCTTGCCCTGCTTCCCCCATTCATTACCAGTATAATCCTATTAAAACAGTAAAGACTTCCGTCATGGGCGCGATCAATATGCTGGGATTGGCCAAACGGGTGAAGGCAAAAATACTCCAGGCCTCCACCAGCGAAGTATATGGTGATCCCAAAATACATCCTCAAAAAGAAAATTACTGGGGACATGTAAATCCCATTGGACAAAGGGCTTGTTATGACGAAGGAAAACGGGCAGCCGAGACGCTTTTTGTCAACTACCACCGGCAAAACAATGTAAAAATCAAGATCGCCCGTATCTTCAACACCTATGGTCCGCGTATGATGCCTAATGACGGACGTGTGATTTCCAATTTCATTGTTCAGGCATTGAATAATGAACCGATCACGATCTATGGTGACGGCACACAGACACGTAGCTTCCAGTATATCACCGACCTTATCGAAGGGTTGATACAATTAATGAACAGTGATGATCATTTCACCGGACCGGTAAACATCGGAAACCCCGGAGAATTTACCATCCGTGAACTGGCGGAAAAAATACTGTTTCTTATTCCGGAATCTTCATCAGAGATTGTTTACAATCCTCTGCCTGAAGATGATCCGATGCAAAGACAGCCTGATATCACCCTGGCCCGGGAAAAGTTAAAATGGGAACCGGTTGTCCTGTTGGAGAAAGGGCTTAAAACTACGATTGATTATTTTAGAAAAACAGTAAACACATGAAAGGAATAATATTGGCCGGCGGATCTGGTACCCGTTTATATCCTGTTACCCAAAGCATATCTAAGCAGATTATCCCGGTATATGATAAACCGATGATTTATTATCCTTTATCCGTACTGATGCTGGCAGGCATCAGGGAGATATTGATCATTTCCACACCCCGTGACCTGCCATTATATAAAAACCTTTTAAAAGACGGCAGGCACCTTGGTCTTAAAGTATCTTACGCCGAACAACCCAAACCGGAAGGCCTGGCACAGGCTTTTATCATCGGCAGGGATTTTATCGGCAAGGAACCGGTATGCATGGTACTGGGAGACAACATCTTCTATGGTCATGGCTTTGGCCGGATCCTGTTTGAAACCGGCCGGAATATGAAAGACGGCGCCATTATATTTGCCTATTATGTTAACGAACCGGAAAGATACGGCGTTGTCGAATTTGATAATCAGGGACGGGCGTTCTCCATCGAAGAAAAACCTGTCCACCCCCGTTCCAACTATGCTCTGACCGGACTCTATTTCTTTGATCCTACCGTTGCAGAAAAAGCTGCTACATTGCATCCTTCAGAACGGGGAGAGCTTGAAATTACCGACCTCATGAAAAAATATCTGGAGGAAAATAAACTGAATGTGGAGATCCTGGGTCGTGGCATGGCCTGGTTGGATACAGGAACTCCTGACAGTTTGCTGCAGGCAGCCAATTTCATTGCAACCCTCGAACAACGCCAGGGATTAAAAGCCTCCTGCGTAGAAGAAATTGCTTACAAACGTGGCTATATCAGCAAAGAACAACTACAAGCTATCGCCGAACCCATCCGTCATTCACAATATGGCAGATATTTACTGAACATCCTGGATAACAGATATAAAACCCTTGATTTTTAAACATTATGATTCCCAGACAGACAGATATCGATGGACTATGGATACTTAAACCCAGGGTATTTCAAGATGAACGCGGATATTTTTTCGAAAGCTATAACGATCGGCAGTTACAAAACCAAGGACTTCATTTTACCTGGGTGCAGGACAACCAGTCTAAATCCGGCTACGGTGTTATCCGGGGCTTACATTATCAACTTGAACCTTTTGCACAAACCAAACTTGTCCGTGTAACCTCCGGCAAGATTTTTGATGTTGCCGTAGATCTCAGAAAAAACAGTCCTTCCTTCGGCAAATGGAAAGGCTTCATCTTATCAGCAGATAACTTCCTTCAGTTGCTTATACCCAAAGGTTTTGCCCATGGTTTTTCGGTGTTAAGTGAAGAAACTATTGTTTTTTATAAATGTGATGCTTACTACCATCCTGTAGCGGAAAGAGGCATCCGTTACGATGATCCCGGCCTTCAAATTGACTGGCAGCTCACCGAAGAGAAAATCACCGTGTCGGAAAAAGATCAGGCCTTGCCCCTGCTCGAGAAGGCAGAGATGAACTTTTTGGAACGTTAATCGATAAACGATGATCTATAAATGAATAGCAAACAAAGATTATTTTCTGGCCGGCCGGGCCCTTCCTTTCCGGATCATTGCCATGTCCCTGATTGTTTCTTACATTGGAGCATAATCCGTAAAATAGAATACACTTGCAGGGTCATGAAAACCGATAATAATTCTTCCTGATTCCGGAAAATCACAAGATTTAACCTGCAATATGAGTGAATACAAGTAACTTTCGTTACTTTTGCATAAGCCAAACCTACAATATGATAAAGATTCTTGTAACAGGAGCTAACGGGCAATTGGGGACAGCGTTCCAAAAGGCTGCTCCCCAGCACGAAGATTTGAAAATTTTATTCACTGATGTGGATAGTCTGGATCTGACCGACAAAGAAGCCTTTGCTTCTTATCTCTCCCTGCAACAGCCGGATTATATCATTCACTGTGCAGCCTACACACAAGTTGACCGTGCTGAAGAAGAACCTGAACAGGCTTACCGACTCAATGCCGATGTACTGCATGACATGCTGGCACTGACAGAGAAAAAGCCTTTCCGGCTGATTCATATCTCTACAGATTATGTCTTCGACGGTACAGCCTACCGGCCTTACCGTGAAGAAGACCAACCCAACCCCAGGTCAGTCTATGGCAAAACAAAATATGAAGGAGAACAGATCGCCCTGGGATACCCGCAAACCATGGTTATTCGTACCTCCTGGCTTTATTCCGAGACAGGGAACAACTTCGTCAAGACTATTTTAAAGCTGGCCGATCAACGTAAAACCCTGGAAGTGGTATATGATCAGATCGGCACACCTACATATGCCGGGGATCTCGCTGATGCCATCCTGCAGATTATCACCCTTGTTGAATCGGGATCCTTTGATTTTCACCCTGGTATTTACCATTTTTCCAATGAAGGAGTATGCAGTTGGTACGATTTTGCCAAAGAGATCATTGCCCATGAAAGCCTGAAAACAAAGATCAATCCCGTCACCTCGGAACAATTTCAGCGTGCTGCTCCCCGGCCTTTTTACAGTGTCCTAGCCAAAGAAAAAATAAAACAACAGTACGGGATTACAATACCTTACTGGAAAGAAAGTCTTTATAATTGTCTGAATCATTTAAAATCAAAAGATATGGAACCAAACCACTTGTTAGAACAGGTAAAAGCCAAAGCTCAGGAATGGCTTGCAGGAGACTATGATAAACAAACCAAAGAAGAAATAAAGAAGATGCTGCAGGAAGATCAGGATACCCTGGTAGATGCTTTTTACAAAGACCTGGAATTTGGCACCGGCGGACTACGAGGTATCATGGGCGCCGGCACAAACCGCATGAACATATATACTGTCGGCATGGCCACCCAGGGACTGAGTAATTACCTTAAAAAACAATTTGCCGGCAAAGAAACCATTAAAATAGCTATTTCCCATGATTGCCGTAACAACAGCAGGTTATTTGCCGAGACTACTGCCGGAATTTTTACAGGCAATGGATTTGAGGTGTACCTGTTTGAAGACCTCCGTCCTACCCCGGAACTCTCTTTTGCCATCCGCTATCTGCACTGCCAGAGCGGCGTCATGATCACAGCCTCCCACAACCCGAAAGAATACAACGGCTATAAAGCTTATTGGGAAGACGGAGCACAGGTTATCCCTCCTCATGATAAGAATATCATCAGGGAAGTCAACAAAATAAAGGACATCAAGGAAATTAAAT
>CAYLJE010000028.1:0-23099 GCA_964383915.1 uncultured Rikenellaceae bacterium | reverse complement strand
AAATACCTCTATGGCTCTGCCTCGAGGATCGTTCGTTTTAAGAAATTTCTTTATTGTTTCTTTAGGTATGGAAGTATTAAATAATCTATATATAAATATATACTCCAAGCGAAGTTTGATAAATCTTTCATCAAATGACTCTGCATATAACACAGGTTTTTTTAGTATGGGGGTTATAGTATCTTATCATTTTTTAATCTAAAGAATTCCTCGGGGCTTCTGCCCGCCTGCCTGATGGTATATCTACCATAGGCAGGCAGGGATGCTTGTTTTTCCGGCAACACTGCCAGGATGCTTCGCACACTGGCAGGTTGTCTATGCCCTTCCACCTTTCAGTGTCCCGCCGGGATCCTGAAAGTGTGGAAGGAGATAGGGGACCGGGGGGGTATCAACTCATTCCGCAAGTAAACCTGAAGTCAGGCTGGCCTGTAAAAATTCCAATACTCAATAAACAAATTCCTCGTCCGAACCGGAGTCGTCCGTCCGGGCGAATAATTTCCAATTACCAAACCCCAATCTGAAATCTCAAATCGTTAATCGATATTCATTCTTCTTTTTGTCCCGGAGGGCTAGAATGAAATTTCTGACGGAATGTCAGCCTGTTTGTTCTGGCATGTGATTTGCTTAAATCCCGACGTAATAAAATCAGAAAAGGTTAAATTAAAAAAGAAAAGATATGCAGAAAGGTCAAATTAATGTTACAACGGATAATATTTTTCCGATTATTAAAAAGTTCCTTTACTCGGATCATGAGATATTCCTAAGGGAGATGATCTCCAATGCAGTAGATGCCACTCTGAAATTGAAGACGCTTTCTTCGGTTGGAGATTATAAAGGGGAACTGGGGGACCTGACAATTCGGGTAACCCTTGATCAAAAGAAAAAAACATTGACTGTTTCCGACCGGGGCATCGGTATGACAGCTGAAGAGATTGATAAGTATATCAACCAGATTGCATTGTCCAGTGCAGAAGAATTTCTGGAGAAATATAAAAAAGATGCCAATGCCATCATCGGACATTTTGGCTTGGGTTTTTATGCTACGTTCATGGTGTCAAAGAAGGTTGAAATCGTTACAGAATCATATCAAACAGATGGCAAAGCAGTAAAATGGACGTGCGACGGAACACCGGAGTTTACGATAGAAGAAGTGGATAAAAAAGAGCGGGGGACGGATGTTATCTTGTATATTGACGATGAGTCGAAAGAATTTATGGAAGAAAGTCGTATTGAGGGGATCCTGAATAAATATTGCCGTTACCTCCCAATAGAGATTTCCTTTGGCAAAGAAAAAGAATGGAAAGACGGGAAAATGACAGAGACCGGTAAAGAAAAGATTATTAATAATACGCATCCCATTTGGACAAAGAAACCGGCGGATTTGAAACATGACGATTACATTAATTTTTATAAAGAATTATATCCAACCCAGGAGGCCCCGTTGTTTTATATCCATCTGAATGTAGATTATCCTTTTACGCTGACAGGGATCCTGTATTTTCCGAAGATCAAGAGTCAGTTTGAAATACAGAAAAATAAGATTCAGCTATACAGTAACCAGGTTTTTGTTACCGATTCGGTAGAAGGAATTGTACCTGAATTTTTGACACTTTTACATGGGGTGCTGGATTCGCCGGATATTCCGCTGAATGTTTCGAGAAGTTACCTGCAGAGCGATTCAAATGTGAAGAAAATATCCAGCCATATTATGAAGAAAGTAGCTGACCGTTTGCAGGATATCTTTAAAAAGGATCGAAAAGAGTTTGAGAAAAAGTGGGATGATCTGAAGCTGTTCATCGAGTACGGTATGATGACAGATGATAAATTTTATGAACGTGCTGAAAAATTTGCTCTGCTGAAGAATACGGAAGGTCAGTATTTTACCTTTGAGGAATACCGGAACCTGATAAAGGACAATCAGACGGATAAGCACAAAACGCTGATCTATCTGTATGCAACGGAAAAGGATGAGCAATATTCTTTCATCGATAGTGCCCGGTCGAAAGGCTACGATGTGCTGCTGATGGACGGACAACTGGATGTTCATTTCCTGAATCATCTGGAAACCAAGTTTAAGGACAGCCGCTTTGTCCGGGTAGATGCGGACGTAATTGAGAAGTTGATTGAAAAAGAGGATGTGAAAAAATCAAACCTGTCGGAAGAGCAAAAAGAAGATCTGAAAGAGGTTTTTCTGAGTACTTTGCCAGAGCGGGAGAAGTTTATGGTTGTCTTTGAGAGCCTGGGAGAGAATGACAGTCCGGTAATGATTACGCAATCGGAATTCATGCGCAGGATGAAGGATATGTCGGCACTTGGCGGGGAGGCCGGCATGTTTGGGAATTTCCCTGACAGCTACAACCTGGTGATTAATACCAATCACCCCCTGGTTGTCAAAGTGATGGAGGACAAAACAAAGAAAACAACTGCCAGGATTTCCAAGATACGGGAGAAAATAAATCCTTTGAAGAAAGACAAAAAAGTACTGGAAATAAGTAATAAGGACAAAAAAGAAGAGGAAATTCCGCAACAGGATAAAGACCGGCTTAGTGAACTGGAGAAGAAAATCAGTGAGTTTGACGACAAACGGAAAGAAATCCTGCGGAGCTATTCTGAAAAGAGCAAAGTGGTTCACCAGTTGATGGATCTGGCCTTGCTGGCGAATAATATGCTGCGGGGCAAAAAACTGAATGCTTTTGTGAAACGGAGCATTGAGCTTCTGTAATCCCAGGATGAAAGGCAAAAAAAGCCGGAGGGTTTTGTACCTCCGGCTTTTTTTAAAGTAGTGGTGTAATGGAGTAGTGAAACCTGGTAAATGATTTCACGAGGCGAAGGGAGTAATGATCGTTTAAAAGATACAAGATTAAAAAACCGAGAACCAGATGGATAGAGATACCCATTTTTTAAGGGTTAGAATACCCTGGCTACTTCTGCTTTGAGAAAATCTATGGCTGCCTGAGTGGGTTGTTTTTCCACTTCGATAAGTTCTTCCATGAGACTCTTGCTATAGTTAAGTGCCGAATCTTCAGGCTTGAATTTTCCGGATGTTATATTGATTAATTTCAGCATGTTTGCCCTGGCATTCTTAACTACTTCCCAGGCAGCGGGGGAAATATATAACTGCTGGGAGAGATTGTGTTCATACTCCGACCGTATGGAAGCCAGCATCTCGTGGTGCAGTTGTTGCACGGTCATCCCGGGACGGTTTACGCGCATGATCAGGGACTCCAGTGAGATCCGTTCCAAAAAAAGAATAAGCCGTTCATAAGCCTGTAGTTTCACGGGTGTGATCAACCGCTGGTTTTCAAGGACTACCTCCATTTTCTGTTGGTTTTCCTGGGATTTAAACATACGTGCCAAAACGAGGTAAACTGCCAGAAACACAACCAGGGCAGGCAGGGTATATTTCAGTATCTCCAGAGTATCATGCATTGTCTAAGAATTTGCAAGGCCAAAGCCGCGTTTCCCGAATTCAATAAAATATCTTATCGTTGTTAAAATATATTTAAAATCAGCTAAGCAAGTTAAGAAAAAAGAGAAAGAAAAAAAATAATTTTAATTTTGACCGTTTATTAAATAGAACAAAAATCAATTTTATTTTGAGAAAACTCATTATCATACTGTTTCTTCTGGTTATTTTGATTTTTTTGGCGTTAGCTGATGTACTATGGATGCCAAATGTATCCTTTCAGAAAGGAAAGAGCCAGGTAGTGATAATTCCTTCCGGTACGGATTTTCGTGGGGTCATGGATATCCTGGCACGCGACAGTATTTTACGTCATCCCGGTACATTTAAATTGCTGGCACGGCAGAAACATTATCAGAAAGCTATTCGTCCCGGGAGATATATAGTCCGGGGAGGGATGAACAACAGTAAATTAATCAATATGTTGCGGGCAGGTCTCCAGCAACCGGTAAATGTAATCATTCATAACATCCGTACCAAAGAGCAGTTGGCAGGGGTAGTAAGTCATCAGTTGGAAGTTGATTCAGCCGGTTTGGTTCATCTGCTTTCAAATCCATCCTTTGTGGCCGGATATGGTATGGATACAGCTACGGTCATTGCACTTTTTATCCCGGATACTTACCAGTTTTACTGGAATACCCCTGCTGAGCGTTTTGTGAAGCGGATGTACAGTGAATACAAAAAATTCTGGAGCCGGGGACGTTTGGAAGCTGCACAGAGACTGGGTCTGACCCCTATGAAGGTAATGACACTGGCATCCATAGTAGAAGAAGAGTCTTCTCATACAGATGAAATGCCTGAAATTGCAGGTGTTTATCTGAACCGACTGAACAAAGGGATCCGTTTACAGGCCGATCCAACCATTAAATTTGTTCTTCATGATTTTGACAGACAACGGATTATTACAAAAGATTTGAAAATTGATTCTCCTTATAATACTTACCGGCATGCGGGTTTGCCTCCCGGACCAATACGTATTCCTTCAAAGACGTCCATAGAGGCTGTTTTGCATGCGGAGAGGCATCCTTATATTTATTTTTGTGCAAAAGCGGATTTCTCGGGATATCATCATTTCTCCAGGACCCTGGCCGAACATAACAGATATGCCAGGACATACCGCAGGGCTTTGAACAAAAAGCGTATTTACCGGTGACGAAAGCGCATTAAAAAGCGGGTGAAAAAATTGATATGAAATGAAAAAAAGGTATATTTAATTTTTGTTCAAAACATTTCCATGGGGAATATTAGGTTTGGTACAGATGGATGGAGGGATGTTATTGCAGCCGAATTTACGGTTGACAATGTAGCGCGTGTGGCTGTTGCACTGTCAAAATGGGTCCTTAATAAATTTGGACAAGCAGGGGTAGTGGTTGGGTATGATTGTCGTTTTGGAGGAAAGATGTTTGCCGAAACTGTTGCCAAAGTGTTGTCACTTAGAGGCATCAGGGTTTATCTATCCCCTGATTTTGTGACCACCCCCATGGTTTCCTATGGTATTATTGCCCTGAACGCCCAGGCTGGGGTAATGATTACAGCCAGTCATAATCCTCCCGAATACAATGGCATCAAACTGAAAAGCCTATACGGAGGTCCGCTGGACAGTCAGAAAACAAGGATCATCGAAGGACTTATCCCGGAAGCCAATGAGGTTAGTCTGGATGCTATCAGCTGGGATGCCCGGCTTTCTGAAGATACGATCGTTTATACGGACCTGGAGCACCTGTATCTGGAATATGTACGTAAACATTTTGATGTGAAGGCGATGCAGGATGCCGGGTTGAAGATTGCTTTTGATGCTATGTATGGTTCGGGACAAAGGATATTTTCCCGTCTTTTCCCGGAAGCAAAGCTTTTCCATTGTGAAGTAAATCCTACGTTTTGTAACATGCCTCCCGAACCGGTTCCTTCTCATCTGATGGAATTTTCTGAGGCTATTAAAAATGATGAGAATACAGACCTGGGAATTGCCGTGGACGGTGACGCAGACCGGCTTGCCCTGATTGATCCGGAGGGGAATTATATTGATGCTCATCATATTATCCTATTGTTGATTCATTATCTGGCCGGGTATAAGAAACGCAAAGGAAAAGTGGTAACCGGATTTTCTTCCACCGTAAAGATTGAGAAGCTCTCTGCTCATTATGGGCTGGAGGTTCAACGTGTGCCTAGTGGGTTTAATGAAATATCTTCCATCATGCAAAGAGAAGAAGTGCTTGTGGGAGGAGAAGAGTCCGGGGGTATCTCAGTGATTTCCCATATTCCTGAGAGGGACGGGATATGGACGGGATTGGAGATTTTACAGTTTATGAAAGAAACGGGTAAAGGAATCCGGGAGTTGCTTAAAGAGGTAGAGGCATTAGCGGGACCTTTCTTTTGTAACCGGGTGGATTTCAGGATGTCTCCCGAACAAATACAGCGTGTTATGAAACGATGCAGGGAAGAGGGCTTTGAACATTTCGGAGATTTTCCGGTATCTCATGCTGTGGAATTTGACGGTTATAAGTATTTCTTTAATGACCATGAGTGGCTGATGATCCGTTCCTCCGGTACCGAACCGGTATTACGTCTGTATGCCGAAGCTGAATCCAGGGAACGTGTGGATACCATCATGAAAGCCGGCTTTGATTCAGTGTCGAAAGATATTCCGGGTTAAACACTGGAAAAAGGAATCCAATGATTCCTATTAAAGATTCCATAGCCGGGCCTTCCGGGTGATAGTCGCCGGGTTACATAATTAAAACTTCCGGTTCCATAAAAATATCGAATTTCTTTTTTACACTTTCCTGTATCTGTTTGGAGAAAGAAAGAATTTCTTTTCCTGAAGCATTGTCTATGTTAATGATAACCAGTGGCTGCTGAGGCCAGGTTCCACATCTTCCGGATTGTTTTCCTTTCCAGCCGCATTGTTCGATCAGCCAGGCAGCAGGGATTTTTACCTGCTTTTCCGGCATGGGATAATGAGGAATGGCGGGATATGTGTTACTGATCTTTTCCCATTGTTCCATTGTCAATATGGGATTTTTGAAGAAACTCCCTGCATTGCCCGTTTTGTCCGGATCAGGTAATTTGTTCCGGCGTATTCTGATAACCAGATTACGGATAGTATGAATGTCTGGATGGTGAAGTTTTTTTGCTTCTTTGGCCAGTTGCGGAAAGGATAGGTTGATCTCCGGTATTTTTGACAAACGAAATTTTACGGAGGTAATAAAGAAAAAGTTTGCCAGCGAGGTTTTAAAGATACTGGTGCGGTATCCAAAGCGACAATCATGATTTCTCAGGTGCTGTTCTTTTCCCAGACTCAAATCTATGCCTGTTATGCTGTCAATGATTCCGGAAGCATCTGCTCCATATGCTCCGATATTTTGTACTGCTGCTGCTCCCACTGTCCCCGGGATCAGAGAGAGATTTTCTGCCCCATAATAGCTGTTATCAACGCAGTATTTTACAAGATCATCCCACTGCATCCCTGAACCCGCTTCAATAACAACTTCGTTGTTCGTTTCCTTTCTCTTCCTGATACCCTCGATCCTGTTGAGTAAAACGATACCCGGAAAATTCTGTGTAAACAGAATGTTACTTCCACCACCGAGGATGAAGCGGGGTTCTGTATTTAAAAAGGGATGGGAGATTAGTTGCTTACTATCTTCAGCAGAATCTACGGTAACAAGAAAACGTGCAGTAACAGGAACATGAAAAGTATTGTATTCCTGTAGAGAGATTTTTTCTTTAACCTTTAATGACATCAGACCCAAACAACAGGTAAAATAATAGCCTGAGAATAATTTATTAGTATCAGGATTTTATTAAAATCCGGATCTGCATAAAATTTGGCACGGTCAGCGAATGCCAGCTTCTTGGCTTCGACAAAGTAATGAATGTAATCGGAACTCCCGAAGCCCATGGAAGCGATATCATATCCTTTTTTATGGAAGTAATCAAGTGTTAGTGACCTGGGAGAACGGCCGGAACCATTAAGCCCATATAATTTTTGTGTTTTGGCATCCCATACGATGGCAAAAAGGTCTCCTCCCATGCCACTGCCTGTAGGTTCTACAAGCCCCAGCAAAGCATCGGCGGCAATAGCAGCATCGATGGCTGTGCCTCCCTGTTTCAGAATGTCCAGGGCTGCCTGCGTTGCCAGGGGTTGACTGGTGCATGCCATTCCGTGGCGGGCAAGTACCTCCGAACGGGTAGCAAATGTTCTGCCGGTAATACGGTCCTGGCCGGATGATATATGGGAAAGTATCAATACGCCGGTAATGATAAATATGAATTTGTGCATAAGTCTTTTGTATTTATTGAAGTATAAATTTATAGGTAATGGTTCCTTTTTGGTAAGCAGGGGCATTGGGTTTCCTTTCGAATTTGGAATCCAGGGCTGCTTTTTTGGCTACCCTGAGCAGGTAATCATCCAGGGTGGTAGATCCTTGTACTCCCGGATTGGCTTTGGTAACATTTCCGTTTCGATCCACGGTGACTTCTACTACCACGATGCCGGCGACCTGATAATTATATTCAGGTTTAGGCAGTTTCTGAGGAATCCTGCCGGCGAGGCTATAAGAGATGCCTCCATTACCGATGCCGGGGGTGCCTGTATGAGCTCCTGTCTGCGGGGAACCTTCCGGTTGTCCCTGGCTTCCTTGTTTGCCTGTTTCTCCTTCCGATTTTGTATTGGCTGTTCCCTGCGCATTGGAAAATGCATTTTTAGTACGCTGGTTAATTTCCCTGATCTTTCGTTGTTCTTCCTCTTTGCGCTTTTTTTCTATCTCTGCCTGGCGTTTTTGTTCCAGTTCTTTCTGTTGTTTTTTTTTCACCTGGTCGGCCTTCTTTTGTTTACGCAGTTCTTCTTCCGTTGGTTTTTTTGGTTTTGTTTCTTTTCCTGATTCTACGGCCGGCGCTTCTTCTGTATTTTGGGTTAATATTTTTTCTTTTGTGGTTTTGATTTTCCCCCCGGTTTGTTTCTTAATGGGTTCAGGCATGCTGGCAGGGGGAGCAGGCGCCGGTTCGAGGAGACCCGTTCCTGTATTATTTGTCCCGAAATTGATCAGGATGGCTTCTTCCCTGGGAAGAGGAAGAGGGGTATGAAAGCCGAAAGAAATTAATAAAATAATGACCGTACCATGAAAAATAACTGTGGCAATGATTCCTCTGGTATGTTTGTTCCGGTTGGTCATCATCATCTGGCAGTGGTAGCCAGTACAAGTTTATATCCGTTTCGTTTGGCAATATTCATGACATCTACCACATACTGGACAGGGATGGTTCTGTCCACATGCAGCGCAACATAAATATCCTTGTTGTTCCCTATTTTCTGCCGCAAAACCTTTTCCAAATCATTGAATTGTACCGGTTTGTCTTCCACATAGTATTTCAGGTCCTTGGTGATAGAGACTGTGGTGAAAGGCTTGGCAGAGGTTTGGTTGGCACTCTTTGGCAGTAATAGTTTTAGAGCGGTCGGGCTAATCAAGGTGGACGAGATCATAAAAAAGATCAACAGCAGGAAAATGATGTCTGTCATTCCTGACATGCTGAACGAGGGACTGATTTTATTTTTTGTCTGTATGGCCATAGTCAGGGTTGTGTAAAGAGATAAATCTAAGCTTCATCAACGGGTTCATTCAGAATATCCATAAATTCTGAGGTGCGGGCTTCAAGGATAAACACTACTTTTTCAATGCGTGCTACCAGGATATTGTAGGCAAAATAAGCAATAATTCCTACGATCAGACCGGCGACAGTCGTTACCAGAGCTGTGTAGATGCCGTTAGACAAGGTGGTGATGTCCACATTATTTCCGGCGTTGGCCATAGCATAGAAAGCCATGATCATACCAATGACCGTTCCCAGAAACCCCAGCATGGGAGCTCCTCCGGCTACGGTTGCCAAGACGGGGAGGCCTTTTTCCAGATTATAAACTTCGAGACGTCCTGCATTTTCTATAGCCGCATGGACATCCTGTATCGGACGACCGATCATGCGGATCCCCTTTTCAAGCATCCTGGCAACCGGGTGGTTACTTGATTCACATAAGGCCAGCGCAGATTCTACTTTCCCGTCATGAATATAATCCCTGATGCGGTTCATCAGGGAATCATCTTCGTGGGAAGCTTTTCTGATGACAAAATAACGGTCAAAGAAAATATAGATTGCAATCAGGGAAAGAAGGAATATAATCAGGTTAACCCAGCCTCCTTTCATGGCCAGGTCCCAGTAGGACATGGTCATCTCTCCGGCTTTCTGTGCGGTGGTGTCTGCTACTGAGATTTGTACGAGAAACATCATCAGGTTCATAAGCTTTTCTTTTTTTACGAAATTATAAAAAAAAACGAGATATAACAGGGAATATTATATCTCGATATGTATCTTGGTTATTTGATATGGATTATTTGATCAGGTAATAAACGAGTGAACCGCCCAGGAATCCGGAAAGGGCGAGCAGACTTATGCGTTTGAGATACCAGATAAAGTCAATCTTTTCAAGGCCCATGGCTGCTACCCCCGCAGCAGATCCTATGATCAGGATGCTTCCTCCTGTTCCGGCAGTATAAGCCAGGAATTCCCAGAACAGGCCGTCCTGCACAAAGTTCCTGGCCCACTCAAGTTGGGCAGGATCGGTAATCATCTGCAGCATATAGGGTTCGGGAATAGGATACATGCCCATCCCCCCGGCTGTTAATGGTACATTATCAACGATAGCAGAAAGAAGCCCGATTGCCATGTCGATAAAATAAATATTATGTAATTTCTTATCCAGGAACAGTGCCATTAAGTGCAGATGTCCGGCGGATTGCAGGGCAGCTACAGCGCTTAATATCCCCAGAAAGAAAAAAATGGTCGGGGTATCTATTTTCCTCAGCACGGCAGTAATCTTACATTGTCTCTTCTTTTCAGGATTGTCTTTGCGGTGCATCAGATCAGTGATAATCCAGAGGATAGACAACCCAAGTAACATGCCCATATAAGGAGGCAGGTGAGAGAATGTTTTAAAGACAGGTACTGATAACAGGGCTCCAATACCAAGGAAAAACAACAGATTACGTTCAAACCGGCTGGTGGCGGTGTTGGGATGGTCCAAAACTTCTTTTGGAGGTTCGAAATGCCCTTTTTCGAAGAAAGATACAATAATAAGCGGAATCAGCATATTGACCAGGCTGGCCAGGAAGATACCCTTGATAATGCCCCAGGCTGTGATCTGTCCGCCAATCCATAGCATGATGGTGGTAACATCACCAATGGGAGACCAGGCTCCGCCCGCATTGGCAGCGATGACGATCATACTGGCAAAAAACCAGCGGTCCTTTTTTTCCTTAATAAGTTTATTCAGCAGGGCAACCATCACAATGGTGGTGGTAAGATTATCCAGGGCTGCAGACATAAAGAAAGTAATGAAAGAAAGAATCCACAGCAACTTTACTTTATCGGTGGTGACAATTTTGTCGGTAATGATCCGGAATCCATCGTGTGAATCTATGGTTTCTACAATGGTCATGGCCCCCCACAGGAAAAAGAGAATTTCTGAGATTTCCCCCAGATGGTGGATGATTTCTGAATCTACAATAAACTTAAGAAATTGCTTATGTTGTGAGAGATCGCTGATTTCGGGGTTTTTAGCGAGAAATTGCTGAAAGAAATGATTTCCGGGAAGTATCTCAGGCGCTCCAATTATATATATTAGCCACAGCAAGACACTCATCAGCAGAGCGGATGCAGCTTTGTCGGTTTTAAGCGGGTGCTCAAGAGCTATAGCTGTATAGCCCAGAATAAACACCACTACCATTGCCATAAACATAATCGTAGAATTTATTGTTTAGAGGATTAAATAAAAAGGAACGTAAAAAACGTTGCGAAAATAGTCTGTTGATTTAAGTTTTCCAAATAAAAAAAATATATTATGCTTCACCACCCTGAAGAAGCCCATCGTTTCCTTGTCTCGTGGACTCTGTCTCACTCTCCACCGGAAGGAAGAGGAGGATTATTTTCTTCTTTGCGGGCAAAAAGCTTATCCCAGTAATGACGGACCAACTCTTCCCATGATGTGAATTCTTCCCGGTAGAAAATACCGATACCGTTGGTATAAGGGGCGGTCTCATACAGGTATTTATTGTTAGCCCGGGTAAAAGCTTTCACCCTTAACTTCCCATTCCTGGTGATTTTTACTTCTACCCGGAAATCCCCTACGATATTGTTTTCCGGCTGAATATTTGCATTATTTTGTCCGCTAAAGTCCAGGTTACTGTATATAGATACACGGTCGTTAAGGAGCTGTGTTGAGAGGGCTACTTCTACCTGGTCGGATGAAACAACGTCCCCCGGATGGTAGGAAAATCCCACATCAAAATCCCGACTGATTTGTGAAAGCCAACTGCTAAGCTGATTGGATAATACTTCTGTGGCGGTCACTCCCAGGGCGCCGGCGGAGGCGATATCTCCCGGCTGCCCGTATGCCGGATCAGGATAAAAACTATTGAGGATCAACAGAGAAAGAAACTGTTTGCTCAGTTCTTCTTCAGTGCTGATGGCATTTTTTACCTTTGACCGGGTTTCTTCATCTACAGTAGGCAGATCGATATTAAACCCTATTCTGGGTTTGTTTAGTTTTCCTTTCAGGAGAATCTGACATTCTACAGGGACTCTTTTTTTATAGTTTTCATCATAGAAAAGAGGGTACAAAGAAGTTTTTACCGGATAGGTGGCCAAAAGGTCCAGATTGGCATCCAGTGGCTTGCCATTCCAGGTTATCTTCCCGCCACTCTCCAGACGGAATTTTTTGTTGATGATATTCTGTAAGGAAAACTGATAACTTCCCTCATCGACGATATACTCCCCCAGGAGGTTAAAATCTCCCGTTTTCTTAATTTCCATGCGCAGGTTTCCGTGGCCCCTACCTTCCAATGTGCCTCCGGCATTGGGGTCAAATAATAAGGTAACCCTGGCATCGGGAGTCACCGCAATGTTCAGGATCAGGTTGACTCCTTTTACCTTCAGTTTTTTGTTTTCCAGGGAGGTGATTTTGGTCTGGGCGGTTTTACCTGAAACGAAGTGTATGTAATGGTAAGCATTGATGGTTTTTCCCTGGTAGAGAGGCAGGAAAATGGCGGTTTGCGGGGCTGTTTTTGCTGATATATCTAAACGGATGTTTTGCAAAGGGCCTTTAATCCCAACGGCACCCGAAGCGAATGCAGTGCCGTAAAAATAATCATTGTCTTTTTCAGATGTATGAATAAACAACATTTTGTCTGTTTCCAGGGTAAGATCAATAGCCGGGTGTTTGAAGTTTTCCACAGAGAAAAAACCATGGCTTAAGGCATGGTTTCCCTGTTTATCATAAATTTTAATGTTGTTTAGGATAAAGCGGTTATTTTCTATGGGTACACGTGCTGTAAAAGAATACCGGGTCTGCAGGAAATCAACGGTAAGCGAAGTTTTCTGAAAATTTAATGCTCCGTTGATTTTTGGCTTCGTGAGTTTTCCTTCTATGTGTATTTTACCCGAAACATTACCGTTTAAATCTGAAAAAACAGTAGATACAAAAGTTGAGAAGGCCAAAAGTTTAAACTTATCAAGGGTTATATCTCCTCTCATTGATTTTTTTGACGGAGAATAAGAACCTGCAGCTATAACAGGATGAATGGACCCGTAATTAGAATGAACCTTGAATGATAACTGTTTTCCAAGCGTATCCCATGTTGACGTAATAAAAGCATCTCCGAGGCTGTCCTGATTAAATGAAAAGTTTTTTATATTGATCTCCGAAAGAAACACCGGTTGTTTATATACATTGGATAATAGTATTTCCCCGCTCAGGATTCCTCCCAGTTGCAGATCGCGGACATTGTTCGTATTGAGGGAAGAAAGATCCAGGTTTTTGAATACAGTGCGTAAAGTGTCCGACGGGTTGTGGCTAAATTTCCCCGATACCGAGAAAGATTTATCCATACTTATCAGGCCGAAATGATGTATCCATAAAGAGGAAGTATCGATGCCTATGTGTCCCTGCCGGACAAACCAGGGTCTGTTATTGATGTGGATATTGGAAGAATCGACAAACAGGTCGATGTGTGGTTTTGAAGTTTTTTCTTTCCTGGAGATATTTGCCAGCAGATGAAGCTCATTCAGGTGATGTGTCGTGTCAAGTTTTTCTGTCCATAAGACAAAGGTTTGTAACGAGTCCCTCCTGGCCACAATATCTGAACTAAAATTCTCCATTTCCACCTTGTTTGCAACCTGAAGAGAAGAGCTGGAAATTTCCAGGTCAAGATTATCATTGGTAGAAATCCCTATTGCTAAAGAATCAGCCGTTATTGTCCTGGTAATCAATTGGTTTGTGTGAGCCTGTAATGATAATAGATGGATGTCAGGAGCATATCTTCCGGTTAATTTGCTGTGCTGGGCAATGCTGAAACCGGGGGCAAAAAAATTGGTGAAAGGATCTATGTTATTGATATTTACGGAAAAGGTAAAATTATTATTATCAGGATGGACACGAAGGGGTGTATTGAGGACAGAAGGGATATAGCGGGCGAGAAGATTTTTAAAAGAAGCTTGAATGTCTGAAAAATTATAATATCCGTCGAGGGAAGCCGTAAGATATTGTGATTTAAGCTGTAATGATCTTTTATCGGCTGTGTTTTGGGCAAGTAATTTGACATTATATATGTCTAAATTTTTGTCTTTTCTTTTTAACCGGGCGTCCAGTAATTTTATCTCTCCGTTAAAATCTCTGATGTTATTTCCTTTAAAATTTGCCAGAACCAGACCTGAATAAATCAACGATGTATCTCTGGGAGACAGGTGTAAGGGGAATAAAGCTGCCCTGGGTATATTGAGAGAGAAATCAAATTCCGGCATACTGTTGGTAAAATCAAACATTCCTAAGAAATCCAGTTTGAGGTTGGGGTCGTCAATACGGATACTCCCATCATATGCTTTTTCTGTGAAATGTCCGTCCAGACTGATGTTGTGATAAATATAACGGTTGAATTCAATGCTGTCAATGATGCCCGTTAGTTTGGAACTGAATTTTCCCCCCACGGGAGAAATTTTTCCATGCATGGAGGCATGCATCGTGATCTCTCCCAGGATTTTCTCCTGGCCTGAGAATTTTCCCAGATCGAATCCTACAGAACCAAGGAATCCGTTAAAAAGGATATGTTTGGTACTGTCTGTTGAAAAAGAAATATCATCTTCAAAATAACCAATATCTGTAGTAAGTTTGCCGTAGGAAACAAAATCAGTAAGGAATCCCGTGAAATTTCCCGTATAACTTATGTTTCCGAGCTCCTTCAGATTTTCCGGTAGATTTAATTTTTGTTTTGTGCCGGGACGATAAATGTTTTGGATATCTTCCACATGGCTTACCAGTTTTCGGACATTGAAATAAATATATGTTGTTTTAATATCCGGCAATCCGATCATGCTCAGGTCTCCACTGAGGTAGGTTCGTTTATTTATCTTAAATATCAATTGTTTTATACTTAAGTTGGCCAGAACCCCTTTTGCTTTTGCGGAAAAGTGAATATCATTACGCATGAAAAGAGAATCCTGTGCGATATAATTCAGGTCATGATATCCTAATAATGAAGGCCGGAACAAAGCGCTGAGGTGGATTTTATCGTTAAAATCTTTATAATCATATCTGTTATGGTAATCCATATGGTAATAGTTAGCCAGTATTTTTGAATAGGGGGTAAGGATCTCTATGTTGTCAAACCATAAATAGTTGGGAGAAGCTTTCATATCTACAGAGAAATCATTGACCCGCCATCCGCTGATATCTGTAAAGCGGAGATTTCTTGCCGATAGTTTTGTGACCCTGTCGAAAATTTCCAGATTTCTAACTTTTCCATTGATATGACGCAAGTTCATATATGTAAAATGCATTCCGTATTTTTTCTTCGGAGGGGTAATTTTTAATTGGAATCTCGAATCAGAGAGCGTCGCTTTTCGGATGGCAAAATAGAAACCGGAATGGATAGAATCAGCATGGCTGTGGAAAAGAAACTTGAAGTTAGTATCCTGGCCGGGGGGTGCAATGAATCGGACAAAGGCGCCCTTGGCATTAACGCTACGTAATACAACGCTTTTATTTCGCAGGGCCGTAAAATGAATGTCCGGGGTGGCGGATATTCTTTTTGCAAAGATAAGGGTATCTCCCTGTTGGTCATTAATCAGGAAATTTTCAAAATAAACCGGACGGAGAAGGCCAAAGCGTACCTTCGAAAAACTGATCTGTGTGTTCATCTCTTTTTCCAGCCGGGATATTATTTTTGTTGTCATATCTGATTGGATGACAGGTATATGAAGAATCACGGTGAGCAGTCCTCCCAGACCGATCATGGACAGGATCAGAATGATTATTATTTTTACAATCTTTTTGATAAGGCAGAATAAATTAGTTAACTTTATCAGATTCAGCAAAAATAGTGCAAATTTTAAGAAAATCTAAGATGGGGACAACGATATTAGGAATTGAATCTTCCTGTGACGATACGTCGGCCGCCGTTGTGCAGGAGGGACGTTTATTATCCAATGTAATGGCAGGACAGGAAGTACATAGAATATATGGGGGGGTTGTTCCGGAGCTGGCTTCGCGGGCCCATCAGCAAAATATTGTGCCGGTAGTGGATACGGCACTAAAACAAGCAGGCATAGGGGTGGAGGTCCTCAATGCTGTTGCTTTCACCCGGGGTCCCGGATTACTCGGGTCTTTGCTGGTAGGTAGTTCTTTTTCCAAAGGATTGGCCCTGGCTCGTGGCATCCCGCTGGTGGGTGTGAATCATCTGATGGCCCATGTGCATGCTTTGTTTATCACCGAACAGGAGGATAGGAAACCTTCCTTTCCTTTTATCTGTCTACTGGTGTCGGGAGGACATACCCAGCTTATGCGCGTGGATGATTATCTGACCATGAAGGTATTGGGCAAAACCATTGACGATGCTGCCGGAGAAGCATTTGACAAATGTGCCAAGATGATGGCGTTACCTTATCCGGGAGGACCTGTTATCGACCGGCTTGCTGCAAACGGTGATCCCGCAAAATATTCCTTTGCCATGCCCAGAGTGGAAGGACTGGATTTTAGCTTTAGCGGACTGAAAACATCCTTTCTTTATTTCCTCAGAGACCGGATGAAAGAGGATCCGGACTTTATCATCAAAAATAAAAATGATCTCTCTGCTTCTCTTCAGAAAACCATTATCAGTATTCTGATCAAAAAGCTGATCCTGGCGGTAGAAAATACAGGAATTAACCAGGTGGCTATTGCCGGGGGCGTATCTGCTAATACAGGCCTGGAAAAAATAATTTCAGAGACTGGACGACAACGGGGATGGAAGGTATATATTCCGGAACTGCGGTTTACCACAGATAATGCTGCGATGGTTGCTATGACAGGCTATTATAAATATCTTGCGGGTCAAATTGATTCACAAGATATTACTCCCCTGGCCAGAATGATGTTGTGATTTCATTACATTTTATTACCTTTACATTGATCAAATAAAGGTTTAATGGAGGATTTTATCAGAGAACAGACGAGTAAAACACCGGAGGTGAGATTAAGAGCGGATGGGTATCTTAAAATCAGCGGACGTTCTATTCATGAAAATCCGGAAGTTTTTTTTGATCCGATGGTTCATTGGGTAGAAAACTATATTAAGCATTCTTCCCCAGTAACGACGGTGGATATTGCCCTCGAGTATTTTAACAGTAGTTCGGCCAAATATATCCTCTCCATGCTTCAACTACTGTCTGCCGTACTCAATGAAAACAAAGAGTTGAAAATTAACTGGTTTTATGAAGAAGGAGATGATGATATTCTGGAACGGGGACAATATTATTCATCTGTGTTAGGGATTCCTTTTAATTTTGTTGAGACGGGATAAATAGTGTTTGTCCATAATGTCCGATTTCTTCGTTATGTTCGTCTTTAAAACAGTCATTTACAAAAGTAAACTCCTTGATTTTAAAGACATCGCAAGCCTCAAACTCGAACATTCTGAATCAAACACTGACTTTATAGACAGACACTAAATAGTATTAAGTTGGTGGGTTGGTCAGAATCGCCTAGCGATCATTTTTCATGTTCCCGTTTGCAGATAAAGGAGAGTCTTTCGCAAGGCATCAGGAAAAGAAGAAGGCTGGTACCCCAACTCACGGGTAGCTTTTTCTGATGAGAGTTTCCAGTCGTACAGATACTTTTTCAACCATTCGTGCGTGATTAGTGGCCGAATATGAAATAAACGGTATAAAACCATCATGAGAAAAACAATAAATTGCATGAAAAACAAGGGCAGGGGAATTAGAATATTATTTTTTCCGGTAACAGCAGCCAGTTCCTGAAAAAAACGGGAGTAAGTCAGATCTGTTCCACCAAGGATGTATCTTTCTCCTGATCTTCCTTTTTTCATGGCCAGGATAAGACCCTCTGCCACATCATCTACGAATACATAGTTTCCATATCGTTTCCCATTGCCCGGAAGGATATGCCATTTGCTTTGCATATACTTGTGGATGATTTTGGTAACCGAATTACTTTCGTTAAGCGCACCCGGCCCAAACAATCGGGAGGGATTGACGATAACGGCATCCTGGCCCCGCTGAACAGTTTCTTTTATCAGTTGTTCTGCACGGTATTTTGATTTTTCATAAGGAGTAAAAAAAGGAATATTGCGGGGCGTATTTTCATTGGCAGGACTTTCGGAGGCAGGACTGAGTATTCCTGCCGTAGAACAAAACACGACGCGTCCGGCCCCCAGCTCTTTTGCTGCCTGCAACACATTCTGTGTACCCTGAACGTTATAATCGAAAAAAATCTTTTCATTTTCCGGCCAGCTGCGGGCATAAGCTGCCAGGTGATAAACGCCATTACATCCCTGCATGGCATCCTTAAAAGAATCAATATCCAGAATATCCCCCGTAAAAAAATGCACCTCCGGCTGTGGAAAAAGGGTGCTTTTACCAGGATCTCTGGAAAGAACATGAACCCTGTTTCCTTCTGCTGCCAGTCTTTGGACCAGCCTTTGGCCTATAAAACCGGTACCTCCGGTGACAAAATAACATTTCCCTGGGTTTATCATCTCTGTATTATGTTGTAATCCGGATTTTTTTATGATAGCGGTAAGAAAAATAATCATTAGATAAAGCCAGTGTCAGATGACATAAAAAAGGAATCCAGACTGATCCGGAATAGATCGTTACCAGGACAAGGAAAATACCAAATATACAGGCCCCGGCTAATTCCTGCCTGCTTTTGTGCAAATGAGCCAGGGAATACAGGATAACATTGACGATCAGCGTCCAGACAATGCCAAAGTTGTTAACCATCGGGAAAATCAGCAAACTGCGGAAGAAAAATTCATAACCCAGCAGATAAAGTATCCATGTTATGGAATTAATTACCCATATTTTTCTGTTCCAGGGTATTTCGCGGATCTGTGGATAGTGTTTTTGTATGGCAGGTTTGGCGGAATAATAGGATGTAAATAGTATAATCAAACCCAGGAAAAGCAGAGAAGGCAATATCCAGGAAGTATCGGGGGAAACAAGACCTAAATCACGGGGCCGGATATCCGGCACAAAATAAAAAATGGCCATGCCGGGGAAAAGGCCCATCAACAGAAAACCCGTTAGACGTTCAATAACAACCCGTTGTAAAGTTCCTGCCGGAGGGACTTTTAAAAATTTTCTC
Organism: uncultured Rikenellaceae bacterium; assembly: GCA_964383915.1. Taxonomy (GTDB): domain Bacteria; phylum Bacteroidota; class Bacteroidia; order Bacteroidales; family VadinHA17; genus DRPN01. Next base: position 3,951 of record CAYLJE010000028.1, on the reverse strand, counting down.
TTGGATGAACCATGCCCATAAAACAGATAAATGTATGTAGGGAAGGAAAAAACCAGTAACGCTGATATGATAAAGAGGATATTTTCTTCTCCGGTCATAGTTATGTGGAAAGTTTAATTACTCATAAAGGGTACTAATATAAAAATATTACAGTAAAATTATCCAACGGGAGCGTGTTTTTTATTTTTGTTTGGCAGGTTTGACGGTTCGTCTTATCTTTGAATGGAAACAAATATTCAATACATGAAGAAACTGGCTGAAGAACTGAATAATCGGTTCAAAAAAGCAACTGCCGAAGAGATCATTGCCTTTTTTCTAAATGATTTTGAGGGAGAGACTGCTATCTCCAGTAGTATGGGGGCAGAAGATCAGGTATTAACACACATGGCCATTCATGTTCGTTCCGAAGTAAAAGTTTTTACCCTTGATACGGGACGGTTGTTTCCGGAGACCTATGATTTGATCCAAAGGACAAATGATTATTATGGGATTCAGATACAGGTGTATTTCCCGGATTACAGGGAGGTGGAGGAGATGGTAGATGAGAAAGGGATCAATTTGTTTTACCAGAGTGAAGCCAACCGGAAGCTGTGTTGTGATGTGAGAAAACTCAGGCCACTGGCCCGGGCTCTGAAAGGCCTGGATGCCTGGATTTGCGGGCTGCGTACCGAACAGTCAGTGACCAGGATACTGACCCAGCATGTCGAATGGGATGAAAAAAACGGACTCATTAAAGTGAACCCGGTATCCGAATGGCTTGAAAAAGATGTATGGGATTATATACATAAGCATCATATCCCTTACAATCCTCTCCATGACCAGGGTTTTTCCAGTATTGGATGCCAGCCATGCACCCGTGCCGTTAAACCGGGCGAAGACATGCGTGCGGGACGCTGGTGGTGGGAAACGCCGGAGAAAAAAGAGTGTGGACTACATGGCAAATAAGATAAAAGATAAAAGGATAAAGATAAAAGGACAAAACAGATAAAGCAGGGACCTTGAGGCATTGGTTGTTTATTTCAAAGACTGAGTTCATTGTAGTTGAATCAGAGATATAACATAAAATATATTACGTCTATTTCCCTGGTGTCTGCCATGGGTGGATTGTTGTTCGGATATGACTGGGTGGTGATTGGAGGAGCCAAACCTTTTTATGAACAGTTCTTCTCCATAGCTTCACAGCCTGTTCTTCAGGGATGGGCCATCAGCTCTGCACTTACAGGATGTATAGGAGGCACCCTTGTTTCCGGGTTGCTTTCCGACCGGTATGGGAGGAAAAACCTGCTGATATTGGCGTCTGTTCTTTTTACGGTTTCTGCTATTGGAACAGGAGCAGCGACTTCTTTTTCCGCTTTTATTATGTTCCGTATCCTGGGAGGCGTAGGGATAGGTCTGGCTTCCAACCTTTCCCCGGTTTATATAGCTGAAGTTACCCCTGCCGGAGTAAGGGGACGGTTTGTCTCAATTAATCAGTTAACCATCGTTATTGGTATTTTGCTGGCACAGGTTATCAATTGGCAGATTGCCGATCCGGTACCGGAGGGAGCTACCGGCTCCTTTATTCTGAATTCCTGGAATGGGCAGACAGGATGGCGTTGGATGTTCTGGGCAGAAGCTGTCCCGGCAACTCTTTTTTTTCTGTTCATGTGGCTGGTGCCGGAAAGTCCGCGCTGGCTGATCCGAAAGCATAAATATGAAGGTGCATTTTCTATACTGAAAAAAATAGGAGGAGAAAGTTATGCCACGGCAGCTATGGGGGAGATAAAGTCTTCCCTCAGGGATGATACGGGCAGGGTAAATCTGAAATTACTTTTTACGCCCAATCTGTTTACTATTGTTATGGTTGGAGTTGTCCTGGCTGTTTTTCAGCAGTGGTGTGGTATTAATGTGATTTTCATGTATGCTGAAGAGATTTTCGCGGCGGCGGGATATTCGGTTTCCGATATGTTATTCAATATTGTCATTACCGGAAGCGTGAATCTTATCTTTACCCTTGTAGCAATGGCCCTGGTGGATAAGATAGGCAGGAGAACCCTCATGCTGGCAGGAGCAGGGAGTCTTGCGGTTATTTATACAGTCCTGGGATCTTTGTATTTTGCAGGCATACAGGGATGGCCCCTGCTGATTCTGGTGGTGCTTGCCATTGCTTCTTATGCTATGACACTGGCCCCGGTAACCTGGGTAGTGTTGTCTGAGATATTCCCAAACAAAATACGGGGCACAGCCATGGCGGTGGCTACTTTCTCATTGTGGACAGCCAATGCATCGCTGGCTTATGCTTTTCCGATGGTAAATAAGGCGATCCATGCATCCGGAAGTTTCTGGCTGTTTGCTCTGATTAGCGTCGGTGGTTTCTTTTTTATCAGAAAAAAACTGGTTGAAACCAAAGGGAAAACACTGGAAGAGATAGAACGGGAATTGACCACAAATAATAATAAATAGAGCCGGCTATCATAATCTTCAATAAACAAGGTGGATGAATGAGACGATCCTCCTTTTCCTTTTCTTATTTTTATCAATCCTTCAGGCCCATCTTCCTGTATCAAATATTTTTATAATTTTACATGCGCTGAAATAATATCTTAGATAGATTACATTGTTTTTATAATACATTAAATACAGGGAGGATAATATGAAACCATTGAAAGTTAAAGAAGATATATACCGGATGGGTTCCGTGGATTGGGACCGCAGGATCTTTGATGCCTTGATTCCGTTACCGGATGGAACCAGCTATAATGCATACCTGATCGAAGGAAGTGAAAAAACAGTACTGATAGATACGGATGATCCCGCTAAGAAGGAAGAATTGATGTCCCAACTGGAAGGTGTTGAGAAATTGGATTATATCATTTCCCTGCATGCAGAGCAGGATCACTCGGGGTGCATTCCGGATGTGCTGGCGAAATATCCGCAAGCCAAAGTGATCACCAGCCCCAAATGTAAAAGTATGGAGATGGATCTGCTGGCCATTCCGGAAGATGATTTTATCATGGTTGGTGACGGAGAGACACTATCCCTGGGGAATAAGACATTACGTTTTATACATACGCCCTGGGTTCACTGGCCTGAAACCATGGTCGCTTATCTGGAAGAGGATAAAATTCTGTTCAGTTGTGATTTCTTCGGCGCTCATCTGGCCACAAGTGACTTGTTCGTTACAGACGAAGCGCAGGTGTATGAGGCAGCAAAACTATACTATGCTGAGATTATGATGCCATTCCGGAAGATCATCAGTAAAAATTTAAAAAAGATCTCCGCCTATGAAATAGATATGATTGCGCCGAGTCATGGACCGGTTTATCAGAATCCGGGTTTTATCATAGAAGCGCACAAGCAGTGGGTGGATGCTCCTCCGAAAAATCTGGTGGTTTTACCTTATATCTCGATGCACAACAGTACACGTCTGATGGTAGATCATCTGGTATCAGCTCTTGTTGAGAGAGGGGTGGGTGTGGAACAATTTAATCTGGAGGTAACAGATATTGGCAAGCTGGCGAAGAGCCTCGTGGATGCGGCTACGATTGTCATGGGTAGTCCGACAGTCCTTGCAGGACCTCATCCTGCAGTGGTTTACGGAGCATACCTGGCCAATGTTTTACGGCCCAAGGTTATGTTTGTATCTATCATCGGGTCCTATGGCTGGAATGATAAAACGGTGGATGTACTATCCGGGTTGATCTCAAACCTGAAGGTTGAGGTGCTGGATCCGGTGCTGACCAAAGGAGCGCCTACACAGGCAACCTTTGATGCATTGGATAAACTGGCGGATGTCATTGCAGCCAGACATAAGGAACAAGGTCTGGAATAAGAGGATTAAAAAAACCTCTAAAGGGATAAAATGAAACGTAGAAAGTGTCTGTACCTGTAGCGGGGTAATTCATTTTCTATATAATACTCCAGGCACTGGCAAGATCAGTGTATCTGAAAAATTAATCCTCGTAGAAAGCT
>CAYLJE010000027.1:0-24325 GCA_964383915.1 uncultured Rikenellaceae bacterium | reverse complement strand
GAAATCCGCTATACACCTTGCTTATAACAATTTTGAGCAGACCCATGCTTTCAGAACAGGAGAAAAAGCCTGGGGTATCCAGTTTCATCCCGAATATACAGATTCGATTATGAAAGCTATGATCATGGCTCAGAAAAGTCATATTGAACAATCCGGAAGATCACCTGAACAAATAATTGACCAGGTCTCTCTCCTTGATTATGGAGCAAGAATCCTGCATAATTTCATGTCCGTTTGTTATTCATAATTGTATATTTATACAATTTCAACCCTTATACGCAACGGATTGTTCCAATCCATATTTTGGTTATTTTCTCTATTATTTGAATGAAATTCAGAAGACTATGATCCTTTCTCTCGAAAGATTCACAAAATTTTTCATGTTAGATAGCATAAATAATTGCAAAAAAATTTGGCTATGAAAAATGGTTGTATACTTTTGTTGTGTCAAAAAGATAAAAATGAAACATTTTATAGTAAATATCACTCTTTCTATTCTTATTCTGCGTTTGGGATAAGGTGAGGATGGTATAAAGAAATATGAACCGTTCTCACCGTTGAGAACGGTTCTTTTTTATAAACAAATTTTAACAAAAAAATCAGATAAAAATCAAATATCAGAATATAAAATTGATCCATGCAGGTCTCCCGGGAGTTTACCGTGGGGGCTTTTTTTAAGCAGGGAATTATACATTAAAAAGTTAAAATCATGAAAATACCTCTTCGCAGCTACACTACCACCCAGGGCCGCACAATGGCAGGAGCCCGGAGTCTATGGCGTGCCAATGGCATGAAAGAATTTCATTTTGGCAGACCAGTGTTTGCTATTGTTAACTCATTTTCCCAGTTTGTACCGGGGCATGTACATCTTCACGATATTGGTCAGGAGATCAAGAAAAAGATTGAAGCAAGGGGATATTTTGCTGCAGAGTTTAACACCATTGCCATTGATGACGGCATTGCCATGGGGCACCAGGGCATGTTATACTCTTTGCCTTCTCGTGATCTGATTGCCGATAGTGTAGAATATGTTGTCAATGCGCATACGGCTGATGCCATGATCTGTATCAGTAACTGTGATAAGATTACGCCCGGCATGATGATGGCTGCCATGCGGTTGAATATTCCTGCAGTATTTGTTTCGGGAGGACCTATGGAAGCTGGCGTTGTCAATAACAAGATGTATGATCTGGTTGATGCAATGGTCATGGCAGGAGATCCTGAAGTATCCGACCAGGTACTGCTGAAGGTTGAAAGGCACGCTTGTCCTACCTGCGGGTCCTGTTCCGGCATGTTTACAGCCAACTCCATGAACTGTCTGGCCGAAGCACTGGGCATCGCATTACCCGGCAACGGCACCATCGTAGCCACCCACAAAAATCGTCATGATTTGTTTGACCGTGCCGTAGAATTAATTATTGAAAACACAAACAGATATTATAAAAAAGGCGACACCGCTGTCCTCCCCCGCAGCATCGCTACGCGCCAGGCTTTTCTGAATGCTATGTCCCTGGACATTGCCATGGGAGGCTCTACCAATACGGTTTTACACCTGCTGGCCATTGCTCATGAGGCCGGGGTGGATTTCACCATGAAAGATATTGACGCCTTGTCCCGCAGAATACCCAATCTATGCAAAGTAGCACCTAGTTCCCGTTATCATGTGCAGGATGTTAACCGTGCCGGGGGCATCTTGTCCATCATGGGTGAGCTGGATCGTTTGGGATTGGTTGATGCCAATGTAAAAAGAGTGGATTACCCCTCCCTTGAGGATGCCCTGAGAGACTATGATATTATGCGCAATACAGTAACCGATTATGCCAAAAAGATCTATGCCAGCGCACCGGGTAATTTTCAGAATCTGCAAATGGGATCCCAGGAAAATTACTATGAAGATCTGGATATGAATCGTGATGATGGCTGCATCCGTGATAATGAGCATGCTTATAATAAAGAAGGCGGACTGGCTGTATTGTTTGGCAATATTGCCAGGGATGGATGTATTGTTAAAACAGCCGGTGTGGACGAGTCACTTTACACTTTCAGCGGCCGCGCGAGAGTCTGTGAATCACAGGAGGATGCCTGTGATGCCATCCTTGGGAAAGAGATACAACCCGGTGATGTAGTGGTCATACGCTATGAAGGACCCAAAGGAGGCCCGGGCATGCAGGAGATGCTGTACCCAACATCTTATATCAAATCGATGAAACTGGACAAATCCTGTGCCCTGATAACCGACGGACGATTTTCAGGGGGTACCGCAGGTTTGTCTATCGGACATATCTCCCCCGAAGCTGCTGCCGGCGGAGAAATTGCGTTGATACACGACGGAGATATAATAGACATCAATATCCCGGAACGAAGTATTCATGTCCGATTAACGGATGAAGAAATAGAAACAAGAAGAAAAGAAGAAAAAGCCAAAGGAAACCAGGCCTTTAAACCCACGACAAGAAACAGGAATATCCCCGTCTCGCTACAAGCTTATGCCCAATTGGTTACCTCGGCAGACAAAGGGGCTGTCAGACAGATCTAATTTTAACAACCCAGTCAAACCTTATACCTATGAAAACAGAGGACAAAACAATGACCGACAAGAAAGTTCCGGCGGAAGGAAAAGAGATCACCGGATCAGAAGCTTTGATCTTTTCTTTGATCAAAGAAAATGTAGATACGATTTTTGGTTACCCGGGAGGGGCTATCATGCCTGTTTATGATGCTCTGTTTGATTACAGAGATCGGATAAACCATATCCTGGTACGTCATGAGCAGGGAGCCGCTCATGCTGCCGAGAGTTATGCCAAGATACTTGGTAAAACCGGAGTGGTTCTGGTGACTTCGGGACCCGGGGCCACCAACCTGATCACCGGACTGGCTAATGCCATGGGGGATTCCGTTCCGATGGTCGCTTTCTCCGGGCAGGTAGCTTCCGGTCTGCTTGGTACGGACGCATTTCAGGAAACGGATGTCATGGGCATCACCATGCCGGTAACCAAATGGAATTATCAGATTACCTCGGCCGAAGAAATTCCGGAGATAGTGGCAAAAGCATTTTACATTGCATCTACAGGCCGGCCCGGCCCGGTCATGATAGACATCACAAAAGATGCCCAGTTCGGAAAGTTAAACTGGCATTATGAAAAATGTAATAAAATAAGAAGTTATTTCCCCTATCCTAAAACACAACAGGATAAGGTTGAAGAAGCTGCCCTGCTGATTAACAACTCGAAAAAACCGCTGATCATTGCAGGCCAGGGTGTTCTGATATCCAATGCAGAAGACGAATTAATGCAACTGGCTACAAAAGCAGACATTCCGGTGACCACTACACTATTAGGCATTTCTTCTTTTCCCACCGACCATCCTTTAAATGTGGGGATGCCCGGTATGCACGGGAATATGGCCCCCAATATCAAAACCAACGAATGTGATCTGCTGATAGCCATAGGAATGCGTTTTGACGACCGGATCACGGGCAGACTGGACGACTATGCCAGGCAGGCAAAAATCATCCACCTGGAAATTGACCCCTCAGAAGTCGGGAAAAACGTACCGGTGGATGTAGCCCTCGTGGCTGATGCCAAAGATGCTCTGAGCAGACTGCTGCCTCTGATCAAAAAAAATAATCACAGAGAATGGACAGAATCTTTCCGTACAGAGTATGAAAATGAATATCAAAAAGTGATCAAACCGGCCAGGGAAGCAAAAGGAAGGGATATCAAAATGGATGAGGTGGTTCACCTTATCTCGGAAAAAACAAAAGGAGAAGCCATTGTGGTTACAGATGTGGGACAACATCAAATGGTTTCAGCCCGCAATTACCGGTTTAAACAGGCCCGTAGCTTTGTTACTTCCGGCGGACTGGGGACCATGGGTTTCGGCCTTCCGGCTGCTGTGGGCGCGAAAGTGGCACGACCTGACAAGACGGTGGTTGCCTTTATCGGAGACGGGGGATTTCAAATGACCATCCAGGAACTTGGAACCATTGCTCAGCATAAACTTCCGGTAAAATTAGTAATTCTGAACAATTCATTCCTTGGTATGGTAAGACAATGGCAGGATATGTTCTTCGATAAGAGATACTCGTTCACTGAACTGGCTAATCCTGAATTTACGAAGATTGCCGAAGGATATGGGATATCTTCTAAATATATCGATGACCGGAGTAATCTGGAACAGGCCGTTGAGGAAATGCTGACGGAGGAAGGACCTTATCTGCTGGAAATAAAAGTAATGAAAGAACAGAATGTATTTCCGATGGTCGCTCCGGGAGAATCTGTTTCCAACATGGCTACCGAATAAGAAATCAAAAAGAATATAATCATGGAAAATGTAGAAGAATTCAACATCAAGGTATATAGTGAAAACCACATCGGATTATTAAACCGTCTGACCATTATTTTTACCCGTCGTAAGATCAATATAGAAAGTCTTACTACTTCGGAATATCATATCCCCGGAGTGCACTCTTTCACCATTGTAGTAAATACAACGGAAAGTATGATAAAAAAAATCACATTACAGATCGAAAAACTGGTAGATGTGTTAAAAGCTTTTTATTATCGTACGGATAATCTCATCTACCAGGAGATTGCCCTCTACAAAGTACCTACCTCGGCCTTAACGGAAACCAATGAAATTGAAAAACTGGTTCGCCGTTATAATGCCCGGATATTGGAAGTCACCCCTGACTATACGGTCATTGAAAAGACCGGGCATAAGGAAGAAACCCAGGAGTTACTTGAAAAACTAAAGCCTTTCGGTATCCTTGAATTTGTTCGCTCCGGCAGGGTGGCCATTACCAAACCCATGAAAGAGCTGGCTGTTCATCTGCAGGAAAAAGAAAACGCCACTAACTTTATAAGTAACCATTCTTAATAAACAAAACCAAAACAATACTCTAAAAAATAAATTATCATGGCAAAAATCAATTTTGGAGGAATCCCGGAAAATGTTGTCACACGGGAAGAATTTCCTCTTTCAAAAGCAAAAGAAGTATTACAAGACGAAACCCTTGCAGTCATTGGATATGGTATCCAGGGTCCCGGACAAGCGTTAAATCTCAAAGACAATGGATTTAACGTTATTGTCGGACAACGGAAAGGTTCGGACACCTGGCAGAAAGCCCTGAATGACGGATGGGTGGAAGGAAAAGACCTTTTTGAAATCGAAGAAGCCTGTGAAAAGGGCACCATCCTGCTGAATCTGCTGTCAGATGCCGGTCAGATTGCTGTATGGCCTACCATGAAGAAACATCTGACGGCCGGAAAGGCCCTTTACTTTTCACATGGATTCGGGATCACCTTCAATGACCAGACGGGAATTATCCCTCCGGAAGACGTAGATGTTATTCTGATCGCCCCCAAAGGCTCAGGAACTTCTTTGCGGAGGCTTTTCCTGCAAAATAAAGGGATAAACTCCAGCTATGCCGTCTATCAGGATGCTACAGGCAAAGCCAAAGACCGGGCATTTGCCGTCGGCGTAGGCATTGGCTCCGGTTATCTTTTCGAAACCGACTTCAGGAAAGAAGTTTACAGTGATCTGACAGGAGAACGCGGCGTACTCATGGGAGCCATTGCAGGCATCATGGAAGCACAGTATAACCTGTTGCGGTCAAAAGGTCACTCCCCTTCAGAGGCCTTCAACGAAACCGTTGAAGAACTCACGCAGAGTCTGATGCCTCTCGTCGCAGAAAACGGAATGGACTGGATGTATGCCAACTGTTCCACGACCGCACAGCGGGGAGCTCTCGACTGGAAGAACCGTTTCAGGGATGCTGTAAAGCCTGTTTTTGAAAACCTGTATGAAAGCGTGGCTTCAGGAAAAGAAGCAGCCATCACTATTGCAGCCAATCGCCAACCCGATTATCGTAAAAAACTCTCCAAAGAGCTGGAAGAAATACATAATTCGGAGATGTGGCAGACCGGTGCCCAGGTCAGGAAACTCAGACCGGAAAATAAATAAAGTTGTAAACCATGGACGAAAGAGTTTATGTATTTGATACAACCCTCCGCGACGGGGAACAAGTTCCCGGCTGCCAGTTAAATACAGTAGAAAAAATACAGGTTGCCCGGACATTGGATGCTTTAGGCGTAGATATTATTGAAGCCGGGTTTCCCATATCCAGCCCCGGAGATTTTAAATCGGTGGTTGAAATATCCAAGGTGGTCACACGCCCCGTCATCTGCGGATTGACGCGGGCCATCAAAAAAGATATTGACGTGGCTGCCGAAGCACTGCAATACGCTAAACATCCCCGGATTCATACCGGTATCGGCGTATCTTATTATCATATTCACTACAAGCTGAATTCAAACCCCGAAGAGATTATTGAAAGAGCTGTTGAGGCCGTTAAATACTCCAAAAAATATATGGAGGATGTGGAGTTCTATGCAGAAGATGCCGGACGTGCTGACAATGAGTATCTGGCCAGGGTCGTGGAAGCTGTCATCAAAGCCGGCGCCACGGTAGTTAACATACCCGATACCACAGGTTATACCCTCCCGGAAGAGTTTGGTGCTAAAATCCGTTATCTGGTGCAGCATGTCTCCAATATCGATAAAGCCATTATCTCTACCCATTGCCACAATGATCTGGGGATGGCTACGGCTAACACCATCAACGGAGTGATCAACGGAGCCCGGCAGGTAGAAGTAACCATCAACGGCATCGGTGAAAGAGCCGGAAATACATCTCTGGAAGAAATCGCTATGATCCTGAAAAGCAGGCATAAAGATCTGCATTTTACCACAGGAATACAGACTAAAAAAATTTTTAAAACCAGTCGGCTGGTATCCTCTCTGATGAACATGCCCGTACAACCCAATAAAGCCATTGTGGGACGCAATGCATTTGCTCACTCTTCTGGAATCCATCAGGACGGGGTACTGAAAAAACGGGAAAACTATGAGATCATCAATCCGAAAGATGTGGGGATTAAAGAATCGAGTATAGTCCTGACAGCCAGGAGTGGTCATGCCGCCCTGAAACACAGGCTGGATGTGCTGGGATATAAAGCTTCAAAAGAAGAACTGGACAATCTCTATCAGAAATTCCTGGAACTGGCAGACAAGAAAAAAGAGATCAAAGATGATGACCTGGAAGTACTGATGGGAACATTCAAACGGGAAGAAAAGAACATCAAACTGGAGTTATTGCAGGTCATTGCCGGCAAATCAGTTGTTCCGACAGCTGCCGTCCGGGTAAAAATAAACGGAGAAGAATTCTCTTCCACCGCCACCGGGAACGGACCGGTCGATGCTGCTTTTTCAGCCGTAAAACAACTGATCAAACGAAAAGTTACCCTTGAGGAGTTTCTCATCCAGGCAATTACCAAAGGCAGCGATGATCTCGGGAAAGTTCATGTGCAAATTGAAAACCGCGGACAAAGTTATTATGGTTTTTCAGCAAACACTGATATCATAACAGCTTCGGTCGAAGCATTTCTGGATGCCATCGGCAAGATCATTTAACCAAATTATCATATTTAAAAAATCACTCTTGGAATCAAAAACATTATTTGATAAGATATGGGACGCTCATGTCGTGGATCACATTGAGGAAGGCCCGGATGTTCTGTACATCGACCGCCATTTGATCCATGAAGTCACCAGTCCGCAGGCATTTGCAGACATTGAGCAAAAAGGGATGAAAGTCTTTCGACCTGAACAGACCATTGCCACTGCAGATCATAATGTCCCTACAAAAAACCAGCATCTTCCGATACGGGAAGAACTATCCAGACTACAAGTAGAGAAATTAACGGAAAACTGCAGAAATCACGGGATCACCCTTTATGGATTAAATCATCCTTATAATGGTATTGTTCATGTCATCGGTCCTGAACTGGGGCTGACACAACCGGGAATGACCATTGTCTGTGGCGACAGCCACACATCCACACACGGGGCTTTTGGGAGCGTTGCTTTCGGTATCGGCACCAGTGAGGTGGAGATGGTACTGGCCACACAATGTGTCCTGCAACCCAAGCCGCAAAAGATGCGTATCACCATCGAAGGAACCCTGGACCGTGGCGTCACAGCCAAGGACATTAGCTTATATATTATCTCAAAAATTTCTGCCAGCGGGGCTACGGGTTACTTTATCGAATATGCCGGTAGTGCTATCCGTTCGCTAAGCATGGAAGGACGTATGACCCTGTGTAACATGAGTATAGAAATGGGAGCCCGGGGAGGATTGATCGCTCCGGATGAAACTACCATTGCTTATGTTAAAGGACGGGTATTTGCCCCGAAGGATGGAGACTTTGAAAAAACAGCAGCCTACTGGCGTTCACTGAAAACAGACGATGGAGCGGTCTTTGACAGGGAAATAATTTATGATGCGGCAGACATAGAGCCGATGATCACCTTTGGTACCAACCCGGGTATGGGTCTTTCTGTCACCGGAAAAATACCGGTAGTAGAAAAAAACGACCCCGAAAGCACATCTTTTTATAAAGCCTTGGATTACATGGGATTCAATGCCGGAGAACCGATGCTGGGTAAACCGGTGGATTTTGTCTTTCTTGGAAGTTGTACCAACGGTCGCATTGAGGATTTACGTGCTTTTACGGAGATGATACGTGGCCATAAAAAAGCAAATCATGTAACAGCCTGGATTGTACCCGGGTCCAAACAGGTGGAAAAACAAGCCGTCGAAGAAGGACTGGACAAAATATTGGAAGAAGCAGGCTTTGAACTACGCCAGCCGGGATGTTCTGCATGCCTGGCCATGAACGAGGACAAGATCCCTGCAGGCAAATATAGTGTCTCCACCTCAAACCGTAACTTCGAAGGACGCCAGGGCCCCGGCGCACGTACCATGTTGGCCAGCCCGTTAACTGCTGCTGCCGCAGCAATCACCGGGAAAATTACGGACCCAAGAGAGCTTTTATGATTTATTGACATCCTGTAAATTAACAGATTATGCCCAGAGAAAAATTCAATATACTGCAATCAACTTTTGTCCCGCTGCCGGTGGATAATGTAGATACGGATCAGATTATTCCGGCCCGTTATCTGAAAGCCACAACCAGGGAAGGATTTGGTAACAACCTTTTTCGCGACTGGCGTTATGCTTCCGATGGAACCCCTGACCCTGCCTTCGTCCTGAATAAAAAAAAATATTCGGGAAAGATCCTTGTATCCGGTAAAAATTTCGGATCCGGTTCCAGCCGTGAACATGCTGCATGGGCATTGTATGATTATGGCTTTCGTGTGGTTGTATCCAGTTTTTTTGCAGATATCTTTAGAAACAATGCCTTGAACAACGGTTTATTGCCCGTACAGGTTTCCGGAAATTTTCTTCAGCATCTGTTCCGCGAATCCCGTAAAGATCCCCAAGCCCTGCTCGAAGTAAATCTTCCGGAACAAAAGATCACCCTGCTATCCACCGGAGAATCGGAAAGTTTTGAGATCAATATTTACAAAAAAGAATGTATGTTAAATGGCTATGATGATATCGACTATCTGCTCAGCATAAAAGACAGGATCATAACATACGAACAAACAAATCATAAATAATCAAGCCATGCGAATCGAAATCATGGATACCACCCTCCGCGACGGAGAACAAACCATGGGAGTGTCTTTCAGCCCTGTGGAAAAAGAAACCATTGCCAAGATCCTACTTGAAGAGGTTTGCGTTGACCGGATAGAAGTGGCTTCAGCCCGCGTCTCTACCGGGGAGTTTGAGGCTACACGGCGTATTACTTCCTGGGCCGCTAACAAAGGCAAGCTGGATAAGATTGAAATCCTTGCTTTTATTGACGGGACCGCTTCCATCGACTGGATTGCAGAAGCCGGAGGCCATGTTGTCAATCTTCTATCCAAAGGCTCCTTACGGCATGTGCGTGAACAGTTGAGAAAAGAACCTGAAGAACATCTCCGGGATATTAAAAACTCTATCCATTATGCCAGGAGCAAAGGGATGAAAATAAATCTGTACCTGGAAGACTGGTCCAACGGAATGATATACAGTCCTGATTATGTTTATTTTTTGATGGATACACTTAAGGATGAAGAAATTGAACGTTTTATGCTCCCGGATACTCTCGGTATTTTAAACCCATATCAGACAGCCAGGTATTGTCGTCTCATGCGTGATCGTTATCCCGGTCTGCATTTCGATTTCCATGCGCACAATGATTATGACCTGGCTGCAGGAAATGTCTTGTCAGCCATCAAAGAAGGAATCAACGGCATTCATACCACAGTGAACGGATTGGGCGAACGGGCAGGGAACGTGCCATTGTCCAGTGTGGCAGGCATTCTGAACGACCATCTAAAAATTAAAAATAATCTGAATGAGTCAAAACTGACACAGGTAAGTAAAATCGTAGAAACTTTTTCAGGCATCCGCATACCCCCTAATAAACCCATTGTAGGAGAGAATGTATTTACCCAGACCTGTGGGGTCCACGCTGACGGCGATAGCAAGGATCATCTTTATTACAATGATTTATTACCCGAACGGTTCGGCCGCACCCGGCAATATGCCCTGGGCAAGACATCCGGAAAAGCAAATATCCTGAAGAACCTGGAGGAACTGGGTATTGATCTGGACCCTGTATCCACAAAAAAATTAACCAGGAAAGTCATAGAACTGGGAGATAAAAAAGAACATATCACCAAAGAAGACCTGCCTTATATCATTGCTGATGTATTAAACAATCATTCGGTAGAACAACTTGTCCATATCCTCAATTATTCACTCACGCTCTCCTCAGGACTAAAACCAATAGCCAATATCTCGATTGAAATAAACGGACATATATATAAAGAAAATGCTATTGGCGACGGTCAGTATGATGCTTTTATGAGAGCGCTATGGAAAATATATGACCGTTTACAAATTGAACACCCTGTTTTGATTGATTATATTGTGACCATCCCGCCGGGAGGCCGGACGGACGCTTTTGTATCAACCTCGATCATCTGGAAATACAAAGACAGTGAATTCAAGACACACGGATTAGATGTTGATCAGACAGAGGCAGCCATCAAAGCAACGGAAAGGATGTTGAACATCATCGAAAAAATGAGACAAATACAATCATAATATATCATAGTTTTTTGCGATCATATTTTACGGAGGTTCAAAAAGGATAAAAAAACAGAAGTACATCAAAAAAAAACAGAGAAATGAATTTTACCATTGCCACATTGCCCGGAGACGGGATAGGACCGGAAATTATGAAACAGGCTGTTGCTGTGTTGCATGCGATTGAAGAGAAAACCGGATATTCATTTGATTTTCGCTATGGAGATGTAGGAGCCGTTGCCATAGACAAAACAGGCAATCCGTTTCCGAAAGCAACCTTTGAAATATGCCGAAAATCCGATGCGGTTCTTTTCGGCGCTATCGGTGATCCCAGGTATGACAATGACCCGAAATCCAAAGTAAGACCGGAACAGGGACTGCTGGCCATGCGGAAACAACTGGGATTGTTTGCCAACATCAGGCCGGTAGCTACCTTCCCTTCTTTGCTGGATAAATCACCACTTCGTAAGAGCCTGGTGAAAGGAGTGGATTTTGTGATCATCCGGGAACTCACCGGAGGCATTTATTTCGGAGAACCCCGGGGCCGCTCCGAAGACGGGGATAAAGCCTTCGAGACCAATATTTATTCCCGGGATGAGATTATACGTATCCTGGAAGTAGCCTTTGCCCATGCGCGCATTCGCAGAAAAAAACTTACGGTAGTGGACAAAGCAAATGTGTTAAGCACTTCCCGTCTCTGGAGAGAAACAGCGCAGGATCTTTCACAAAAACATCCCGATGTGGAGGTAGATTACCTCTTCGTTGATAATGCAGCCATGCAAATCATCCAGAACCCCCGTAAATTTGATGTGATGGTCACAGACAATATGTTCGGAGACATTCTTACGGATGAAGCCAGTGTCATCACCGGCTCTATGGGTTTGCTCCCTTCTGCTTCCATAGGCAGCCTCACTTCCCTTTTCGAACCGGTTCATGGATCCTATCCGCAAGCTGCCGGGAAAAACATCGCCAACCCCGTAGCTATGATCCTGTCAGCAGCCATGATGCTGGAAACAGGTCTCGGACTGAAAGACGAAGCAACCCTTGTAAAAGAAGCAGTAAACAGCTCCCTTGAACAAGGCTTTGTCACCGAAGATATTGACGCTGAGAACGCCAGATACACCTCCGAAGTAGGACAGTGGATAACTGACTATATACGAAAACATTAATTTGTCTATAGTCATTCTTTTTATGATAAGTACAGGATAATCAGGAGAAAGCGTTTTATCTGTACTGCCGGAAAAGAAATCCCCATGCAGGGAACGGAAGGTTGTTTATTTGTTGTATAATAAATATTTTATAATGGAGAAATCGCTGTATAGACCGGATAATGAACATGATAATTGCGGTATTGGGTTTGTAGCCCACATCCACGGTAACCAATCTCATGATATCGTGGAAAGGGGTTTGCAGATACTGGTAAACCTGGCCCACCGCGGGGCCGAAAGTGCCGATAACAAAACCGGCGACGGGGCCGGAATCATGACACAATTACCCCATGACCTTTATAGAAAGTCCGGCATAGCGCTCCCTTCTCCGGGAAGCTATGGCACCGGATTGCTATTTCTTCCCGGAGATAAACAACAGGCTGAACAATGCAAAACATGGCTGAAAGAAATTATTAAACAGGAAGGTCTTACATTGATAACCTTCCGGAAAGTCCCGGTAAACAACAGTGAACTGGGAGAAATAGCCCTGGCTTCCGAACCAGCTGTCGAACAGGTTTTTATCCGGGGTGATGATGAAGAAGATGAACTGGAAAGAAGACTATACCTCATCCGTAAACAGATTGAGCGGAAAATCAGACATGCTGATCTGAAAGATAAAGATCTTTTTTATATACCCAGTCTGTCAGCAAGGACCATTATTTATAAAGGGTTATTTACCCCCAATCAACTAATATCTTATTATCCGGACTTGCAAGATCCCGATTTCAAGAGCGCTATTGCAGTGGTACATTCCCGTTTCAGCACAAATACTTTTCCTTCATGGGATCTGGCACAACCCTTTCGTTTTATTGCACACAATGGAGAAATCAATACCATCCGGGGCAATCGTTTGTGGATGCATGCACGTGAATCGCTGATGAGATCACAACTGTTCCGGGACGACCTGCCCAAATTGTTTCCGGTGATCGAACCCGGCAAGAGTGATTCGGCCTCACTGGACAATGCCCTGGAGTTTCTGGTAAGAACAGGACGCAGCATACCCCATGCACTGAGCATGCTCATCCCTGAGTCATGGAATGATAAAAACCCAATCCCCAACAGTCTGAAAGCTTTTTACGAGTATCATTCCACCTTCATGGAACCCTGGGACGGACCGGCAGCAATTCTTTTCTCTGACGGCCGGTATGTAGGAGGAACCCTCGACCGTAACGGGTTACGTCCCTCACGGTATCTGGTCACCAAAAACGACCTGATCATCATGGGATCGGAAACAGGAGTACAGGAATTTCCACCTGAGGAAATCCGTGAAAAAGGGAGGCTGAAGCCGGGAAAGCTGTTACTGGTAGATACCCAACTGGGCATCATCATTCCGAATGATGAAGTGAAAGCAACCCTGGCCCGTCGGTACCCGTATGGAAACTGGTTAATGGAAGGACGTCTGGAAATGGAACAGATAGCGGTTATCCATCGGAAACCATCCAGTCTGGGCGGTAAACTGCCGGTATATATGAAATCCTTCGGCTACAGCAAAGAGGATATCGAAGTATTAATCAAACCAATGGCGTTACAGGGAAAAGAACCTATTCATTCAATGGGAAATGATGCCCCCATGGCCGTATTTTCCGATAAGCCACAACTTTTGTTCAATTACTTCCGGCAGCTTTTTGCCCAGGTAACCAACCCTCCTATTGATCCCATCCGGGAAGGATTGGTCATGGCATTAACCAATTATATCGGATCTGTACAAAAAAATATACTGGAAGAAAGTCCGGAGCACTGCAGGCTGATAAAATTCAAATCACCCATTATCACCAACACGGATCTGGGAAAGATCAAAGACTTACGACACCAACTGTTTACGCATGTTACGCTGCAGATGGTTTATCCTGTTCATACCGGTGCCGCAGGATTAAAAAATGCATTGAATGAATTGTGTAAAAATGCCGAAGCTGCCGTTGACCAGCAGACCAACTTCATCATTCTCTCTGACCGGTCTATTTCAGAAGATATGGCCCCGATACCTTCCTTACTGGCTGTATCAGCCGTTCATCACCATCTGATCCGTCAGAAAAAAAGAATGCAGGTAGGCTTACTTGTGGAAACAGGAGAAGCCCGGGAGGTCACCCACTTTGCCCAATTATTAGCATTCGGAGCCAGTATTATTAATCCTTACGTTCCTTTTGCTATCTTAGATGACCTGGTAAAACAAGGTGAGATAGAAATGCCTTATACACAAGCCCGTAAAAACTACGTCAGAGCCATTGACAAAGGGATTCTGAAAATCATGTCTAAAATGGGAATTTCCACCCTGCGTAGTTATCACGGAGCACAGATATTTGAAGCCATAGGTCTGTCAGAAACAATGATCGACAACTATTTCAGTGGTACCCCGTCGCAGATAGGGGGCATTGACCTTCCTGAACTGGCCCGTGAAATCATGAAGATCCATCAGGAGATTTTTTCTCCGGAGAATGGAACCGGCCTCCTTCCACACAAAGGTATTTACAGTTATCGCTGGGACGGTGAAAAACATGCCTGGAACCCGGATACTATAGCATTGCTTCAATGGGCTGTTCGCACAGGGAACTATAGCCGGTTTAAAACATATACGGCTACCGCGGACCAACACACACGAATCCCTTCATTTATCCGGGGACTGCTTGACTTTAAAGAAAATCCCATTCCGCTGAACGAAGTTGAACCGGAAGAACTCATTATGAAACGGTTTGTGACGGGGGCAATGTCTTACGGCTCTATCAGTAAAGAAGCACATGAGACCATTGCCATAGCCATGAACCGTATCGGAGGAAGAAGCAACACGGGAGAAGGAGGAGAAGACCCGGCACGGTTTGTTGTGAAAGATCCGGAAGAAAACAGAAGAAGCGCTGTCAAACAGGTAGCTTCGGGACGTTTCGGCGTAACCACGAATTACCTGGTAAATGCAGATGAGATACAGATAAAAGTTGCCCAGGGGGCCAAACCCGGGGAAGGAGGTCAGCTTCCGGGATATAAAGTCAACCGGATCATTGCAAGGGTACGTCATTCCGTGCCGGGGATCACACTCATCTCTCCTCCCCCGCACCATGATATTTATTCTATTGAAGACCTGGCCCAACTTATCTATGATCTGAAAAGCACCAACCCTTATGCTTTCATCAGTGTCAAGCTGGTCTCAGAAAACGGAGTAGGAACGGTAGCTGCCGGAGTATCCAAGGCCCATGCTGATCTGATTGTCATCAGTGGCACAGAAGGAGGCACCGGGGCAAGTCCTGTCAGCAGCATCAAATATGCCGGTGCTCCTCTGGAAATAGGTCTGGCCGAAACCCATCAGACACTGGTGAGGAATAACCTGCGGGGCAGGATACGCCTGCAAGCTGACGGTCAGTTAAAAACAGGCAGAGACGTTGTCATCGCCGCCCTTCTGGGAGCAGAAGAATTTGGTTTTGCCACGGCACCCCTGATCACCCTCGGTTGTGTGATGATGAGGAAGTGCCATATGAATACCTGTCCGGCAGGAATAGCCACCCAGGATAAAAAATTACGTAAACGTTTTCAGGGCAAACCGGAACACCTGGTAAACTTTTTCCGTTTTCTGGCCCGCGAAACACGTGAATATATGGCTTTGCTGGGGTTCAGAACCTTTGAAGAAATGGTCGGACACAGTGACAGACTGACACAACGTAAAGACATACAACACAACAAAGCACGCACCATAAATCTTGAACGACTGCTTTATTATCCGGAAAACCCCGAACATTATCTTACACATTATGCCCCGGGACTGCAAAAAATAAAAGAAAATGAACTGGATAAGGAGTTAATCAAAATGACAGCCCGGGCATTGCAACGTAAAGAACGGGTATGGATATCCAGAAGGATACACAATACCGACAGGGCCACAGGGTCCATGCTTTCAGGGGAAATTGTAAGACTACACGGGGAAAAAGGACTGCCTGCCGACACCATCGAATGTACCTTCTACGGATCGGCGGGTCAGAGCTTCGGGGCTTTCCTGTGTGCAGGCGTAACCTTCCGCCTTGAAGGAGATGCCAATGATTATCTGGGTAAAGGGTTATCCGGCGGGAAGATTGTCATCACCCCTCCCAGGGGTATTACCTATAAACCCGAAGAGAATATTATTGCAGGGAACACCATCCTTTACGGAGCTACTTCCGGATATCTGTTCGTTAACGGTGTGGCAGGAGAGCGTTTTGCCGTTAGAAACTCAGGCGTTCATACTGTCGTAGAAGGCGTAGGCGATCATGGATGTGAATATATGACCGGAGGCAGAGTCGTCGTATTGGGAAAAACCGGACGTAATTTCGCAGCAGGCATGAGCGGAGGAATTGCTTATGTCCTGGACAGGGATGGCGACTTTTCTTATTTCTGCAATCAGGAACTGGTTGAACTTACCCATCTGCAGAATTACGATGAAGTGGCAGAGCTTCAGGAACTAATTGCCGGACACTGGCATTATACCGGCAGTAAACTCGCAGAAGAAATACTATCCAACTGGGATGCTTATTTTCCGAAGTTCATAAAGGTCATTCCGCTGGAATATAAAAAGATACTTAACGAACAAAAACTCAGGGAAATTAATATGAAACTCAAGAGAGCTGCCTTTGATCCTGACTTTGCCGAATAATTATCTAATTTTTCAAAAATAAAACAATGGGAAACCCGAAAGGTTTTATCGAAATAGCCAGAAAAAATGCAGGATATCGTCCTACAAACGAACGTATCTATGATTTTTCTGAAGTTGAACAGGTTTTAAATACAAACGATCGTATTTTGCAGGCCTCTCGTTGTATGGATTGTGGTGTTCCTTTTTGCCACTGGGCGTGTCCCATACATAGCAGGATCCCCGAATGGCAGGACGCCCTTTATCATAAGCACTGGGATAAAGCCATTGCGATCCTGCAAATCACCAACGACCTGCCGGAAATTACCGGAAGGATATGTCCTGCATTGTGCGAAAAGTCATGCGTCCTGGCTATCACAGACGAAGCTGTTACCATCCGTGAAAATGAAGTAGCTGTCGCTGAGAAAGCCTTCGAAATGGGACTGATCAAACCGATCATTCCTGCGAAAAGGACAGGGAAAAAAGTGGCTGTTATCGGATCGGGGCCGGCCGGACTGACGACGGCTAACCGGCTAAACAGGAACGGACACGAGGTAACCGTTTTCGAAAAAGATCAGAGAGCGGGCGGATTACTCCGGTATGGCATCCCTGACTTTAAACTGACAAAATCGATTCTTGACAGAAGAATTGATATTTACAAACAGGAAGGGATCGTATTCCTAACCGGTGTTTATGCCGGAAAAGACATCACACCTGAAGAACTGACAGAGGGCTATGATGCGATCTGCCTGGCCGTAGGATCCAGGACACCGCGAGACCTGGATGTCCCCGGGAGAGAATTGTCCGGTATCTGGTTCGCACTGGATTACCTGACACAACAAAACAGAATCAACGATGGGGATAATATCCCGGGCCGGCAACGAATATCAGCAAAAGGGAAAAAAGTGGTGGTTATTGGCGGAGGAGATACCGGTTCAGACTGCGTAGGTACAGCCATCCGCCAGAAAGCCATATCGGTCACCCAGGTTGAAATTCTGCCGGAGCCATCCCTGACACGGACAGAGGATAACCCATGGCCCTATTGGCCCACCACATTACGCACCTCCTCTTCCCACGAAGAAGGATGCGAGAGGTTATGGAGTATGAAAACCAACAAAATTTCCGGAAAAAATGGACAGGTTAAAGAAATCGAACTAAGCAAACTTATCTGGGGTAAAAATGACGGAAAGATGATTCCGAAAGAAACCGGGGAGAAAATCACCCTACAAGCCGATATGATCATCCTGGCTATGGGATTCCTGCATCCGGTAAAGGATAAGCTCCTGAAAAACTTGCCGGTTTCTTTTGATGCGAGAGGAAACATCATGGGGCATCCAATAGAAAAAAAGTCAGCCCCTGTTTTTGTTGCCGGGGATGCTACCCTGGGCCCCTCGCTGGTGGTCAAAGCCATTGAATCAGGACAGAAAACTGCAATGAAAATAGATCAATATTTAAAAACTGCAGAATTACGGGAAGAGAAAATCAATGGTTGAAGACCGGAGCAGAGCGAAGGTGCCGGCAACACAGACAGTGAATTTCTCAGTTGTTAAATGAAGTTAAAATCCGTATTCATTATAGTTTTTTAACCATTTCTTGTCATTTATTGAAAAATAGCTTTATCTTTACACGTTTAATTTATTTCTTATTTTAATTCTTATTATTATGAACATTTATGTAGGAAATCTCCATTACGAAGTTACAGGAGAAGAACTTAAAGAAATCTTCGAAGAATACGGCGAAGTAGAATCTGCAAAAGTTATTACTGACAAGTATTCAGGACGAAGCAAAGGCTTTGGTTTTGTTGAAATGAAAAACGACAACGAGGCCCTGAGAGGCATTGATGAGTTGAACGGGACTGACATCAAGGGACGTAATATCAAAGTGAGCCAGGCAAGGCCACGTGATTATTAAAAAAGATTTTCTTTAAGAAAAAACGGTACTTGGCGGTACCGTTTTTTTTTGATGCCGGGAATGGCTCAGCCAAAATAAAAATCAGGAAAATTAACCAGATAAAGTTTATCTGTCGTTCTTGTAATGGCCGTATAAAGCCACCTTAGATACTCTATCGTAACCTGTTCATGTGGAATATAACCCTGATCCAGAAAAACTGTTTTCCATTGTCCTCCCTGTGCCTTATGGCAGGTAATAGCATAAGCAAATTTTATCTGTATAGCATTAAAAAAAGGATCATTCCTAACCTGATCATACCTCTTTCTCCTGTTTTTTGTGGCCGGATAATCTTCGAGAATCCGGTAAAACAACTCTTTATTTTGTTCGGATGACAAGGATGGAATATCCAGCCATAAAGTATCCAAAATCACCTTCACATCCATCTGTCCTATATCACAGGCAGAAAAAGATACTGTTACGTCTGCAAAATGATAACCATACCGTTCTTCAAAACCATGGATACTTTCTATGCTCAGGATATCCCCGTTGGCAACAAAATCGGCATCTTCGTCTCCGGTTAACCAGTAATAATTATTTTTTACCACCATCACCCTGTCTCCGGTCGTTATTTCTTCTTCACGATATAGTATCTGCTGGCGGATCCCTTTGTTGTATTTATTGGCCATCTTATTAGAACGGACAATAATGACTGTGTCATCAGGTTCCCCACCCTGATAGTAATTCTCGAGTAATTCGATGATTTCGCGCCCGGAGATACGGCTGATGTCTTTAAAATATTCCACCTGGAAACGGGGAATGGAAATGTCTGAATTAGTAATCTTCTGACGTAACGTGGTAGCATTTAATAAAATGCCCGAATTTTTTGCCTGTCTGACCACTTCTTCCAGGATAATTTCAGTAACCGGATAACCATAATGTTCCAGTTTTTCTTTATCCAGCGCTTCGGAAAGAGGCGTCCCGACCGGTGGCAGTTGGGCAGTATCTCCAATCATTACGAGCTTACAGCGCTTTCCTCCAAACACGAATTCAATCAGATCATCCAGCAGGGCCCCTGTACCAAAAATAGATGAATCAGAAGAACGATTGGAGATCATGGAAGCTTCATCTACAATAAACAGGGTCTCAAAAGCTTTGTTGAAGTCCAAAACAAATCTGCCAAAGCCATCCTTTGACGACCTCTGTCTGTAAATCTTTTTATGAATGGTATAAGCTTCTTTCCCGGTATATTCCGTAAGAACTTTTGCTGCCCGTCCCGTGGGAGCAAGCAATACAGATCTGATCTCCATTTCTTCCAGTAAACGGATCAACGCACGCACAGAGGTTGTCTTTCCCGTGCCGGAGTATCCTTTAACCAATAGAATCTCGGGGCGTTCCGGACTTGAAATAAAGTTACTGAACAATCCGAATAACTCTTGTTGTCCCTGCGTAGGTTCGTATTGCAGATAACCTGTTAGCTTTTTTTTAAGATGTTCTTTTAACATTTTTTAAAGAAAAAAAAAGATTATGTTTCTGAATCCATTTTTTTTATAAATTTGCAGACAAACTTAAACAAACTTTAAATATGAGGACTGCTATCAGAGTTACTTTGTTCATAGTGATCATTATTTTGGTCTATTATCTGTATCAAAGCATTATGGAACCCATCCGTTTTAACCGGACAAAAGACATACGGGAAAAAGCGACTATTGAAAGATTAAAAGATATCCGAAAAGCCGAAGTTGCTTACAAAGCAAAATATGGCCGTTATACCGGGAGTTTTGATACACTAATCCATTTTGTAAAATACGATTCTTTCCCTGTTGTAAGGGCTATCGGTAGTATTCCGGACAGTCTTTATAACTTGGGGATGACCGATGAAGAAGCCATTAAGAAGGGGATTATCATTCGTGATACTTCTTATGTATCTATTCTGGACTCCCTGTTTAAAGGCGACTATTTCATCGATTCCTTACGGTATGTCCCTTATTGCGATACGGCACAATTTTTTCTGGGGGCCAGTGAAATTAAAACCGCATCCAATGTAAAGGTAAAAGTATTTGAAGCCCATGTTCTGAATAATATCCTTTTGCATGGTCTTAATAAGCAGTTAATTATTAACTACAATGCCAACCGCAAAAAAATCGTCGGTTTTCCCGGACTGAGAGTAGGCTCGCTGACCGAATCTACCAACAACGCCGGTAACTGGGAATAATCATGTTTTCATGGCCGAATTTACTTACCTGGATGAATCCTTAGATATAAACCAGACACCATTGTATCATTTGTCCATTCAGGTTATGCTGAATGGACTTTCTTTTTCTATTCTGAACACAGTAAATAATAAATACATTGCCCTGAAGCATTATCCGCTGCCGGAAAATAATAAAAACATCTCTTATGCCGGCAAAATAAGCGAAATCATCCGGAAAGATGAGTTTCTGCTAAAAAATTATAAGAGTCTGGCCCTGATGGTTGTTTCATTTAAATCCACTTTAGTCCCTTCAGCCCTCTTTACAAACAAGGATAAGGAAATCTACTTCCGTTTCAACCATCCGCTGGAAGATAATGAAAGCATCCTGGTGAACCGGCTGAAAAGGATGGATGCTTACTGTCTCTTCACCTTGCCTGCAGAGTTACAGGAGATGTTCAAAAAATATTTCCCCGATGCTTCAATTTTTCATCAAATCATACCCTTTCTGGATAACATCATCAGGCATCAGACCATGAAGAGAACAACCCCTGCTATTCATGTAAATATTCATGATGAATTTTTCGACATTGCTGTCTTCCGCGAACAGAGTCCCGAGCTCATTAATTCTTTCTATTATAAACAGGTAAATGACCTGGTATATTTCATCCTTTACACCATTAAATCATTAAAAATCGATCCGGTCACAGCACCGCTTATCCTGTCAGGAAAAATTAATCCGGGATCCAGTTTGCCGGAAACGTTACGCCGCTATATGAAACATATCTCCTTTGCCAAAAGAGACCCTTCGTTTACATATAGCTATACGTTTAATATGATTACAGAACACTCTTTTGCCAACCTGTTTAATCTTTATCCTTGCGTATAATCCGTGGTACATACCGGGGACACCGAATCATTCCCCCCGGATATTTACATCTCAGGCCCACGACCGATATGGCAAAAGAGGCCTTGTTTAACATCCTGGAGAATCATTTTGACCTGGCCGGTATTTCGGCATTAGATCTTTTTTCGGGGACGGGCAGCATCAGTTACGAATTTGCTTCACGAGGGGTCCCGGAAGTTGTGCTGGTTGAAAAAAACCACCTGCATATCCGTTTTATCAGGGATACTGTCCGGAAACTGAATTTCTTTAACCAGATTAAACCTCACCAGACGAATGCTTTCTCTTATCTCCGTCACGCCGGCCGTAGCTTTGATATCATCTTTGCCGATCCTCCTTATAACCTGAAAAAAACAGAGACACTGCCCGGTCAGATTTTCGAATATTCTTTATTGAAACCGGGAGGATGGTTTATCCTGGAACACTCAAATAAATATGATTTTCAGGACAATCCCCGTTTTCTTTTTGCCAGGGTTTACGGACAGGTACACTTCACCTTTTTTTCCGGGGTAAAAAAGAAGGAATAATTATTACGGGAAAAAGTTACGTAGTATATTTTGCAGAACTAAAAAATACATTAATTTTGCAGGCGCTAAAACGGTCACGTAGTTCAATTTGGTTAGAATGCCGGCCTGTCACGCCGGAGGTTGCGAGTTCAAGTCTCGTCGTGACCGCCTCCACACCCTGCAAGTTATTGACTTGCAGGGTTTTTTATTATTAACAACCAAAATGTGTGACGAATTAACAACCAGTATTAACAAACAAATACACAATCAAAGTGAAGAAGCATACGATATCCTTTGGGAAAACATAATTCATTGCCAATTTATGTTTTGGTGAAGATTGTACAGTATCCACAAGAATCTCAGTATTTACTGGGGTTTTCTTTTTGCCAATGTTTTATTCAAGGTTTTTAGTCGGAAAATCGTACTTTTTTTTAATTAAAAATGGTTTGCCCAAATTTACAATGAGTTATAGTTCCGAAAAAGATATAATCCTGCTACCCCGACCATAATAAAAAACAACCCTTGTAAATCAACGTGTTACAAGGGTTGTTTGCTTAGCAAGCCAAAAGATAAACCAATTTATTCTATTTCATTTGAAAGGAATATTTGTATATTTGAATTATGAAAATAGATTTAAACAACGGTGCATTTATTGAAATTGGTGGTGAATTGGGTAAATATAATTCATTGCCAATTGATGTTTTAGTGAAGATTGCACAGCATTTACAAGACCTTGTATATACTTTAGCAAAATATGATTTACCATCCACCGAATCTATCGATTTAAATAATTTTAAAATTGAGTTAGTAGGATTCAAGAAAGGAAGTGCTGTACCAGAATTTGCATTTACACCTCGAACTGAAAACAAAACAGGACTTCATTGGCAATCGCACAGAAATACGGTCAATGAAAAATTCGAAAAACTCGTTGAAATTTCAAATACTGGTGATTATAGTAAACTTATTGAGCTTTATCCAGAACCTGCAAAAAGAAATCCAATAGTTGAGGATTTATATTCATTTGCTAACGGATTTGGGAATGCACCTGTAAGTTTCGTTGAATATGATGAAATAAATGAAAAATCTAATCCTATTTATAAAATTAATCGCTTCAAACCTGCATTAAAAAAGGATTTAATAGGTGAAATCCATGAGGCTAATGAAACTGTTGCTGAAACAGACGAAGCAGTAGGTAAGATTAAAATATCAAAACGTGGTGAAAAAACGTATCGCAAAATAATTGACACCTATTCTGGCAAGAAATTTTCATTGGAATATGCCCCGGAAGTAATAGTAGTAGGAACAAGAAAATACCTTCTTAAATACCCTCTTCGCTGTTTATTTGCGAAAGAAGAAAATTTCTATGTTATTCAATCCGAAATGCTTGGAATCATTGGTACAGGTTTAATTCAGGACGATGCTGAGGAATCATTTGCTGAGGAATTTGATTATATGTATCAGAGAATTGGTTCATTAGATGCTAATTCCCTCACAAATCACAATCTTCTCATAAAGAATATTATTACACAAATTGTTGAAAAGATTGAAGAATGAGTGCATTAGACCCAAATAAGACATATAGAAATTTAAAAAAGAAGGGATTTGTTGATGCCGTAAATAAAAGCAAAGACCATAAAAGACTTGAATTATTTTTTAAAGAAAAATTAGTCTTATCCACTAAATTAAGTCATAATAATAAGGACTTAGGGGATTATCTTATAAAACAAATGTCTGTTCAATGCCATCTTGATAAAAATGACTTTATCAACCTTGCCAATTGTCCTCTTAGTAAAGAGGAATTCCTTGAAATTCTTGAACAGAAAGGTCTTTTACAATTTTGGCCTGAGCGTTGGCTCGTGTGAATTGCAAATGTGCTTGCTCTTGCGTTGGCTTATTCAATCAGTTGGCCTACTTTATTCACTACTTTATATTCCATTTTTTCAAATTCGTTAAAATGTGCTTTTCCACATTTAATTTTCAATTGTTCAGAACCGCTTAATTTTG
>CAYLJE010000026.1:15532-24629 GCA_964383915.1 uncultured Rikenellaceae bacterium | reverse complement strand
ATGGCTGATTTGAAAAAGCTTGCAGAAGAATTAGTAAACCTGACTGTTAAAGACGTTAATGAGTTAGCTGACATTCTGAAAGAAGAGTATAATATCGAACCTGCTGCTGCAGCTGTTGCTTTTGCCGGTCCTGCCGGGAACGGAGAAGCTGAAAGCGTTGTTGAAAAAACAAGTTTCGATGTGATTCTGAAAGCTCCCGGTGGAGCCAAACTTCAGGTTGTTAAGCTGGTGAAAGTATTGACAGGTCTTGGACTGAAAGAAGCAAAAGGGGTTGTTGATGCTGCTCCTTCTCCCGTGAAAGAAGGTGTTTCAAAAGAAGAAGCAGAATCTGTCAAAGCACAACTGGAAGATGCCGGAGCAGAAGTTGAACTTAAATAATAGTAAAAAATTCTTCTTGTTTGGGGTTTAGAATCCCGGGAATGGGATTCTAAACCTTTTTGCTATTGTATTACATTATCATGTTCTTTTAAATATATTTTGTACGATGCCGGTAACAAACCACCATCAGCGTATTAGTTTTTCCACCATCAAGGATCAACTCGATTATCCGGATTTTCTCGATATCCAACTTAAATCTTTTAGGGATTTTTTTAAGGTTGAATCCACAGCTGAAGAGCGTAAAGAGGAAAAACTATATCAGGTCTTCACAGAAAATTTTCCGATTACAGACACCCGGAACAACTTTGTTCTTGAGTTTCTTGACTATAATGTTGATCCTCCCAGATATAAAATTAAAGAATGTCTGGAGCGTGGACTGACTTTTAGTGTGCCTCTGAAAGCGAGGTTGAAACTATATTGTACTGATCCGGATCACGAAGATTTTGAGACAGTTATTCAGGAAGTCTATCTCGGTACTGTTCCATATATGACCGAGCGGGGTACTTTTGTCATCAATGGTGCCGAACGTGTGGTCGTATCGCAGTTGCACCGTTCTCCCGGGGTTTTTTTCGGACAGAGCTTACATGCCAACGGCACAAAACTTTATTCAGCACGTGTTATCCCTTTTAGAGGATCATGGATAGAGTTTGCTACGGACATTAACAATGTGATGTATGCATACATCGACCGGAAAAAGAAATTGCCTGTAACTACCCTGCTTCGGGCTATTGGTTTTGAGAGTGATAAGGATATCCTCGATATTTTCGGACTTTCCGAAGAGCTAAAAGTATCTAAAACCGGACTGAAAAGGGTCCTTGGCCGGAATCTTGCTGCCCGTGTTCTGAAATCATGGGTAGAGGATTTTGTGGATGAAGATACCGGGGAGGTCGTTTCAATTGAAAGAAATGAAGTGGTTATTGACAGGGAGACTGTTTTGGAACCCGAACATATTGACCTGATCCTGGACTCGGGAGCCAAAACCATCCTGCTCCACAAAGAAGACCAGAATATCTCAGATTATGAGATTATTTTTAATACCTTACAGAAAGACCCCTGTAACTCTGAAAAAGAAGCCATATTTCACATATACAGACAGTTGAGAAACGCTGAACCACCCGATGAACCGACCGCCAGAGACGTTATTGATAAACTCTTCTTCTCTGAAAAACGGTACGACCTTGGGAAAGTAGGACGCTATAAACTGAATAAAAAACTGAACCTGGGCACCCCGATGGATATCAAAGTGCTTACACGGGAAGATATTATTGAAATTATTAAGCACCTGATCCGGCTTATTAATTCAAAAACAGATGTGGACGATATTGATCATCTAAGTAACCGCAGGGTCAGAACGGTAGGAGAGCAGTTACATAATCAGTTTGGTGTAGGTCTGGCCCGGATGGCCCG
Source organism: uncultured Rikenellaceae bacterium (assembly GCA_964383915.1). Classification (GTDB taxonomy): domain Bacteria; phylum Bacteroidota; class Bacteroidia; order Bacteroidales; family VadinHA17; genus DRPN01. The sequence goes on along the minus strand of CAYLJE010000026.1, from coordinate 22,844 downwards.
GACCACACGTGAACGTATGAATGTCAGAGACAATGAAGTGTTTACCCCAACCGACCTGATCAATTCCAAAACACTTTCTTCTGTCATCAATTCATTCTTCGGGACCAACCAGCTTTCACAATTTATGGACCAGACCAATCCGCTGGCAGAGATGACACATAAACGAAGACTCTCTGCCCTCGGGCCGGGAGGTCTTTCCAGGGAGAGAGCCGGATTTGAGGTGCGAGATGTCCATTATACCCATTACGGAAGACTTTGTCCTATTGAGACACCTGAAGGTCCGAATATCGGACTGATATCTTCCCTCTGTGTCTATGCCAAAATCAATGGCCTGGGATTTATCGAAACACCCTATCGAAAGGTGGATGTGGGACGGGTGAATCTGAACAATAATGAGGTGGTTTATCTAAGTGCAGAAGAAGAAGAAAATAAAGTCATTGCACAGGCAAATGCCCCTTATAGTGATGGGGGGAATTTTATCAACCAACGTGTGAAAGCCCGTTATGAAGGGGATTTTCCTTTTAAGGAGTCGGCAAAGGTTGATCTGATGGATGTTGCTCCCAACCAGATAGCTTCGGTAGCTGCTTCCCTGATTCCTTTTTTGGAACATGATGATGCCAACAGAGCCCTGATGGGATCCAATATGATGCGACAGGCGGTGCCGTTGCTCAATCCGGAATCACCCATTGTGGGAACAGGTATAGAGGAGGTCGTAGCCCGCGATTCACGTATGCTTTATATCGCCGAAGGGGATGGAATCGTAGAATTTGTTGATGCTGAGAAGATAGTCATCCGGTATTCCCGTGGCGAAGATGAGAAATTTATCAGCTTCGATGATGATGTGCGTGAATATCATCTTACAAAATTCAGAAAAACCAATCAAAATACTTGTGTTAACATCAAACCGATCGTGTCCAGGGGTGAAAGAGTAGTGAAAGGCCAGGTGCTGACGGAAGGATATGGTACAATGAATGGCGAACTGGCCCTTGGAAGAAATCTTAAAGTGGCATTTATGCCCTGGAAAGGCTATAACTTTGAAGATGCTATTGTTATCTCAGAAAGTGTCGTTCGTAATGATGTCTTTACATCTATTCATATAGATGAGTATGTTTTAGAGGTGAGAGATACAAAACGGGGGCTGGAAGAATTAACCTCCGATATACCCAATGTCAGCGAGGAAGCTACCAAGGACCTGGATGAAAATGGGCTGATACGTATTGGCGCTCATGTTAAACCCGGGGATATTCTGATTGGGAAAATTACACCTAAAGGGGAATCAGATCCTTCGCCGGAAGAGAAGCTGTTACGTGCTATTTTTGGTGATAAAGCCGGGGATGTTAAAGATGCTTCCCTGAAAGCAGGTCCTTCTCTTCAGGGTGTGGTAATCAATAAAAAGTTATTTTCCAGGTCGATTAAAGATCGTCATACACGGATGACCGAAAAACCTATTCTGGAAAAAATAGACAAAGAGTTTAATCAGAAATCAGAAGAACTCAGGTCGAAGCTTGTGGAGAAACTTTTTATCCTGGTGAACGGGAAAACATCGCAGGGTGTTAAGAATTTCTTTAACGAAGATCGGATCCCGAAAGGAAGTAAGTTTACCCTGAAACAATTGCAGGAAGTTGACTTTCTCAATGTGAATCCCAATAAATGGACGACCGATAAGAAAAAAAATGAGGTGATAAAAACGCTTCTGCATAATTACCTGACCAAATATAAAGAAATCGACGGACTTTATAAGAGGCAAAAGTATAACATCAGCATCGGAGATGAATTGCCTATCGGTATTGTTAAAATGGCCAAAGTATATATTGCCAAGAAGCGGAAAGTTAAGGTCGGCGATAAAATGGCCGGCCGTCATGGAAATAAGGGAATCGTTGCCAGGATTGTCCGAATGGAAGATATGCCTTTTCTGGAGGATGGAACACCCGTAGATATTGTGTTGAATCCGTTGGGTGTACCTTCGCGAATGAATCTTGGACAGATTTATGAAACAGTGCTCGGATGGGCCGGGAAGAAACTGGGAGTGAATTTTTCTACGCCGATTTTCGATGGGGCTACGCTGGATCAGATCACCGAATATACCAGAAAAGCCGGACTACCGGATTATGGGGTTACTTACCTGTATGATGGAGGTATCGGAGAACGTTTTGACCAGCCGGCTACGGTCGGAATCATCTATATGTTGAAACTGGGACACCTGGTGGATGATAAGATGCATGCCCGTTCCATCGGACCTTATTCACTGATTACCCAACAACCATTAGGCGGGAAAGCCCAGTTTGGCGGACAACGTTTTGGTGAAATGGAAGTATGGGCTCTCGAGGCTTTTGGGGCTGCCAATGTTTTACAAGAGGTGTTGACAGTGAAATCCGATGATGTGCAGGGAAGAGCGCGTACTTATGAAGCTATCGTTAAAGGCGAAAATATGCCAAAACCGGGGATACCGGAATCCCTTAACGTATTATTACATGAACTGAAAGGACTGGCACTGAGTGTGAAACTCGAGTAATGTCAGGAAACTTATTCTTATTATTGTTTTAGTAATTTAATAATCTTTATCACATATGTCATTCAGAAAAGATACGAAAGTAAATTCTGATTTTACCAGGGTTTCTATTGGCCTTGCATCTCCCGAAGAAATTCTCGAACAATCCCATGGAGAAGTTCTCAAACCGGAGACCATTAATTACAGAACTTATAAGCCTGAACGGGACGGGTTATTTTGTGAAAGGATATTCGGGCCGGTAAAAGACTATGAATGTCATTGCGGAAAATACAAAGGAATCCGTTATAAAGGGATCGTTTGTGACCGTTGTGGGGTTGAAGTCACGGAAAAAAAAGTCAGAAGAGAAAGAATGGGACATATTAGCCTGGTAGTCCCGGTGGCTCATATCTGGTATTTTCGTTCCATGCCCAATAAAATCGGATATCTTTTAGGATTACCTACAAAGAGACTTGATTCGATCATTTATTATGAACGGTATGTTGTCGTCAATCCGGGGATAAAAGAGCAGGATGGTGTCAAATATTTGGATTTTCTGACGGAAGAAGAGTACCTGGACATCATGGACTCCCTCCCGAAAGAAAATCAGCTTCTGGAAGATGATCGCCCTGATAAATTTATTGCCGACATGGGCGGTACGGCATTGTATAAACTGTTGTCGCGCCTTGATCTGGATGAAATGTCTTATACTTTGCGTCACAAGGCCAATACGGAGACTTCACAACAACGTAAAAATGAGGCTTTGAAAAGATTGCAGGTTGTGGAAGCTTTCCGTGCATCAAAGAATGTAAACCATCCGGAATGGATGATCATCAAGGTAGTACCTGTGATCCCTCCCGATCTGAGGCCGCTGGTACCCCTGGACGGCGGACGTTTTGCCACTTCCGACCTGAACGATTTGTATCGCCGTGTGATTATCCGTAATAACCGGTTAAAAAGGCTGATAGAGATTAAAGCTCCCGAGGTTATCCTGAGAAATGAAAAAAGGATGTTGCAGGAAGCTGTGGATTCATTGTTTGATAACTCAAGGAAAGCCAATGTGGTGAAAACCGAGGCAAACAGACCTTTAAAATCTCTGAGTGATAGCTTAAAAGGGAAAAAGGGTCGGTTCCGTCAGAACCTGCTCGGGAAACGGGTAGATTATTCGGCTCGTTCGGTGATCGTCGTTGGCCCCGAACTTCAGATGCATGAATGTGGGCTGCCAAAGGATATGGCCGCTGAATTGTACAAACCTTTTATTATCCGTAAACTGATTGAAAGAGGAATCGTTAAAACGGTCAAGTCTGCTAAGAAGATTGTGGACCGGAAAGACCCTGTAGTGTGGGATATCCTTGAGAATGTACTAAAAGGTCATCCTGTTATGCTAAACAGGGCTCCTACACTGCACCGTTTAGGTATTCAGGCTTTCCAGCCCAAATTAATTGAGGGGAAAGCGATTCAGTTGCATCCGCTGGCCTGTACGGGATTTAATGCTGATTTTGACGGAGACCAGATGGCCGTTCATTTACCATTGGGAAATGCCGCAGTTCTGGAAGCTCAATTACTTATGCTGGCTTCCCAAAATATCCTTAATCCTGCCAATGGTGCTCCGATTACCGTTCCGTCACAGGATATGGTCCTGGGACTTTATTATATTACCAAGGCCAGAAAGAGTACGGATAAGGAAAAAATTCCGGGAGAAGGAATGCATTTTTATTCCGCTGAAGAGGTAATTATTGCCTATAATGAAAAGAAAGCGGATCTCCATGCGATTATCCAGGTCAGGGTAAATGATATGGAAAATGGAAGACCTGTGAGGAAACTGGTGGAAACAACCGTCGGCCGGATTATGTTTAATGAGCTGGTACCCAGTGAAATGGGATTTATTAATACGGTCCTGACAAAAAAATCATTGCGTGATATTATTGGCAGGATATTAAAGAAAAAAGGTACATCCAAAACAGCAAAATTCCTCGATGATATCAAAGCCCTGGGTTATAAAATGGCTTTCCGTGGAGGTCTTTCTTTCAATCTGGGCGATGTGATTATCCCTGAAGAAAAGGGGAAATTTATAGAGGAAGGATATGCCCTGGTTGAAGAAGTAATCAACAATTATAACATGGGATTCATCACTAACAACGAACGCTATAATCAGATTATTGATATCTGGACCCACACCAATGCCAGGTTAACCCAAGCCCTGATGAAACGTTTATCTTCTGACAAACAGGGGTTTAATCCGGTGTATATGATGTTGGATTCCGGAGCCAGGGGTTCTAAAGAGCAGATCAGACAGTTGTCAGGGATGCGTGGATTGATGGCAAAACCACAGAAGTCAGGAGCTACAGGCTCTGAGATCATAGAGAACCCGATTCTTTCTAATTTTAAGGAAGGACTCTCGGTACTGGAGTATTTTATATCTACCCACGGTGCCCGTAAGGGACTGGCTGATACGGCTCTGAAAACGGCTGACGCCGGTTATCTGACAAGAAGGCTGGTGGATGTGTCCCAGGATGTGGTGATCACGGAAGAAGATTGTGGAACATTACGGGGTCTGGTAGCAACCGCTATCAAGAAAAATGAAGATGTGGTCGAGACGTTGTATGACCGTATCCTCGGCCGTACGACGGTTCATGATGTCTATCATCCACAAACAGGAGAGCTGATTATTAGTGCCGGAGAAGAAATTACCGAAGAAATAGCACAGAAAATTGAGGATTCTCCTATTGAACAGGTCGAAATTCGTTCGGTCTTAACCTGTGAATCCAAACATGGAGTGTGTGCAAAATGTTATGGACGTAATCTGGCTACAGGAAAAATGGTACAAATCGGAGAAGCTGTCGGGGTCATTGCTGCCCAATCTATCGGAGAACCAGGAACACAGCTTACCCTGAGAACATTCCATGTGGGTGGGACTGCTTCCAATATTGCTACCGAATCCAGCATTGTAGCTAAGTATAACGGGCTTGTAGAGATAGATGAATTGCGCACCGTAGAAAAAACAAATGAGGACGGAAAAAAAATCTTTGTAGTCATTGGACGTCTCGGTGAACTGAAGATCGTCGATGAGAATACAAATATTGTATTAACAACGCATACCATTCCTTATGGATCTTTATTATATATTAAGTCGGGAACCAAAGTAAAGAAAGGAGATTTGCTTTGTGAATGGGACCCCTATAATGCGGTGATTATTTCCGAAACAAACGGAAAAGCTAATTTTGATAACCTGATAGAAGGCCATACATTCCATGCCGAAACAGATGAACAAACCGGTTTCCGTGAGAAAGTAATTACTGAGTTCAGGGATAAGACCTTAAACCCGATGGTGAAAATTATGTCACCGACAAATGAAGAACTGAAATCATATAATCTGCCGGTGGGGGCACATATTATGCCTGAAACAGGAGACGAGGTAAAAGCAGGAGACATCCTGGTAAAAATTCCACGTGCTGTTGGGAAATCAGGAGATATCACCGGTGGCTTACCACGCGTTACCGAGCTGTTCGAGGCACGCAACCCCTCTAACCCTGCTGTGGTGTCAGAAATAGACGGCGAAGTTTCGTTCGGAAAAATTAAACGAGGAAACCGTGAAATTATTGTAAAGTCAAGAACAGGAGAAATGAAAAAGTATCTGGTTCCTTTATCAAAACAGATACTGGTACAGGGAAATGATTATGTACGTGCCGGAATCCCATTATCCGACGGAGCAATTACCCCTGCAGATATACTGTCTATCAAAGGACCGACAAAAGTCCAGGAATATATTGTTAACGAGGTACAGGAGGTTTACCGGTTGCAGGGGGTGAAAATCAATGATAAACATTTTGAAGTGATTGTCCGGCAGATGATGCGGAAAGTCGTGATTGCAGATCCGGGAGATACGAAATTCCTCGAAAAACAGATCGTTGATAAGAATCAATTCATGGATGAGAACGACTGGATTTATGATAAAAAAGTGGTGATAGATACCGGGGACTCCCCAAATCTGAAACCCGGACAGATCATCACTGCACGAAAACTCAGGGATGAAAATTCTATGTTAAAACGTCGGGACCTGAAAGTGGTGGAATTCAGGGATGCTATTCCGGCAACTTCAAGCCAGGCACTGCAGGGTATAACACGTGCTGCCTTACAGACGAAAAGCTTTATTTCTGCCGCTTCTTTCCAGGAGACTACCAAGGTCTTAAATGAAGCTGCTATTAACGGCAAGGTGGACTACCTGGAAGGACTGAAAGAAAATGTGATCGTGGGTCACCTTATCCCTGCCGGTACAGGCATGCGGCAGTATAATAACCTGATCGTAGGATCGAAAGAAGAGTATGAATTGTTGACTTCAGGAAAAGAGCCGGATCGTCACACAGTTAACGAATAGAAAACATAAATTACTGGAATCATGGATGATAAAAAAAATCAAAACCAGATTAATATTGAATTGAATGAGGAGGTGGCCCAGGGCATTTATTCTAATCTTGCCATTATTACCCATTCGAGTGCTGAATTTGTATTGGATTTTGTTCGCGTAATGCCCGGTATTCCTAAAGCCAGGGTGCAGTCAAGAATAATCCTGACACCCGAACATGCCAAAAGATTATTACTCGCTCTAAAAGATAATATCTCAAAATATGAGGCCGTGCACGGAAAAATTAAAGATGTGCAGGGAGCCGGTAGTCCAATGATGCCGATGAATTTTGGGGGCCCTACAGCTCAGGCATAGATATTTGTTTAGATATGATTACTTCATTGGAGAAAGAGTTTCCCGCCGGGAAACTCTTTCTTTTTCAAGATACGGAATCTTACCCCGGTCTGAAATGACTTGTTTTTTTG
>CAYLJE010000026.1:0-15432 GCA_964383915.1 uncultured Rikenellaceae bacterium | reverse complement strand
ACTTCTCCCGGTGAAAGGAAGAATATTAATAATAAGTATGTATTGGTATTGGAGCATCCTCTGATTCGTCTGATCCTGCTGGATTCTTTAATATATACCAATCTTACTCCTCCGCTTGGACTATTGGGGAAAGTGCAACGGGAATGGCTTTCCTCTTATTTGGCCGGGAATACAGACAAACCGGTTATTTTGTTGTTTCATCACACACCCGGGGAGGGTGACGGGGATTTGGAAGATACCGACAGGCTCTTTAACCTGATCAGACCACACCGGCAGGTTAAAGCTCTTATTTTTGGCCATTCACATGTTTACAGATATGCTATGCAGGAGGATATTCATTTGATAAACATTCCGGCAACAGGTTATAATTTCAGGGATCAGGATCCTTTGGGCTGGGTAGAAACCATCTTATCCCCTGAAAAGGGTATATTTATATTGCATGCGATTGCCGGGAACAGGGTGGAAGATGGGTCACGTAAGGAACTAATCTGGAGGAAATAACCGGAACATTATTCTGTTTGCCTGTTTTTCTACAGGCTAAGGAAAAGTTGGGAATAACTGATTTACATGAGATCATCAAATGTTTTGGGAGACCGGATTCAACGCTGAATTCTCCGGAAAGTTTTGTATTTTTACACAGACATTATTTTTTAATATCTAATGAACAAGGGATGAAAAAAATTCATGCAATGCTGTTGGTAGCATTGATAGGACTTATGTTTACTTCAGGCAGTTGTAAGAAACAAAAATGCGGTTGTGACGGAGAAGTGGTTTTTAATCTGACAGATGTACCAGGGAAGATCTATTATGAAAACACCAAATACACTTACTTTATTCCTGAGGGGGTCTATTCTTATTTTACGGTTTGTGATCCGGAGACTGTTTGGGATAAAGTTTCTAAATTTCAGTCGGGAGAACGTGTCATAGTGAGTGGAAAAGCCATGGATGACTGCATGAAACAGATGTCTTATTCTTATAATGCCAATTATGTTCTTCGTCTTGAGGATATCAAAAGGCCGGAATTTAAGTAATCGTATATTGCCTGTATATTCCGTTTTGTCCGGATTGTTTTTAAAATATTTTAGTGGAGTTTTCGATGGATGGAGGAAGTTGTTCGCTAAAAATCATTATGATTGGTGCCGGAAGGGTTGCCACGCATCTGTCCGGAGCACTCCGGACGGCCGGTCATAAGATCATACAAGTGATCAGCCGGACTCCGCAATCCGCCGGTGAGTTGGCAGTTTCCCATGATTGCACATGGACTACTGATCCTTCACAGATACTTTCCGGTGCCGACCTGATCATTTTTGCTGTCCGTGATGATGCCATACAGGAGCTGGCAAGCAGGATTGATTTCGGCGAGGTACTCGTAGTACATACCAGCGGAAGCATCCCGATGGACATCTTTGAAGAGAATGCCCGGAATTATGGGGTCTTTTATCCCTTGCAGACCTTTTCAAAAGGACGTAAGCCTGATTTTAGAAAAATACCGATGTGCATCGAGGCCAATACGCAGGAGAACGAACAGTGGCTTACCGGCCTGGCCCGGCAGATCAGTGACACGGTCCGGGTTGTCGATTCACAACAGCGGCTTGTGCTGCACATGGCCGCTATTATGGTAAACAATTTTGTGAATCATCTCTATGCCCTGGCTGCACATATCCTCGAAAAAGAAAACCTTCCTTTTGACTTGCTAAAACCTATTATTGAAGAGACGGAGGCCAAAGCTTTTGACCTGGGTCCGCAACTTGCACAGACAGGCCCTGCCGCAAGAAATGATGAAAATGTTATTAAAAAGCATCTGGATTTATTATCTTGTTCACCGGAAATACAAAAGGTCTATACGGCGCTTACCGAAAGTATCCGGTTGGCTGCCGGTGAGAAAAAATGAAACGGTAGAAGAAAATTTATGCATGTCAGTAATTTTAAAGAAGAGCTCAGGAAAGTAAAAGCGTTTGTTTTTGATGTAGATGGGGTACTGTCTCAGACGGTTATGTCTCTTCATCCTTCCGGAGAACCGATGCGCACCGTCAATATAAAAGACGGATATGCGCTGCAGTTGGCTGTAAAAAAAGGATACCCCATTGGCATTATCACCGGAGGCAGGACACCAGCTGTCCGGCGACGTTTTGAGAACCTCGGGGTAAAAGATATTTATATGGGCTCGTCTAATAAAAAAGAGGACTTCGTGAGATTTCTGGATAAATATAGTCTGGATCCGGCGAATGTGCTATATATGGGGGATGATCTGCCTGATTATGAGATTATGAAGATGGTGGGGTTCCCTACCGCCCCGGCAGATGCAGTGACCGAAATAAAACAATCGGCCCGTTATATCTCCTGGGTGGATGGCGGGGAAGGGTGTGTCCGTGATGTGATCGAGCAGGTACTCCGTTTGCATAATAAATGGATGGACGGCGATGCATTTCATTGGTAAGGAATTATGTTAACAGCTTATTTACGTATTATACGGTTCCCCAATTTGATCATCATCATTATTACACAATGCCTGATGAGATATGGACTGGTTGCTCCCATGCTGAACCATCTTCCTGGTACATGGCACGGCCAGCGGGTAATGGTCCCCGGCCTGACGCTGGCACTGACGGATTTCCAGTTTATTTTGCTCGTATTTACCACCGTGATGCTGACGGCTGCCGGATATGTGATCAATGATTATTTCGATACCCGTACGGATATGATCAATCGTCCGGACCGCGTGGTGGTGGGGAAAAAGATTAGCCGCCGCCAGGCACTCGTTCTTCATATAATCCTGAATATCCTCGGGATAGGAACGGGCATTTATCTTTCTCTGGCAATCGGATTCCCTTTTCTGGGTATCATTTTTGTCCTGATAGCCGGCCTGTTGTGGTTTTATTCCACAACCTATAAACGGCAGTTTCTTATTGGAAACCTGCTGGTGGCTTTTCTTACGGCACTGGTCCCCTTTACAGTGCCCCTGTTTGAGATTCCGTTGCTCAATAAGGAATTCTCTGCGCTGATGGTTGAATATCATGCAACCTGGAAACCCTTAATAGTATGGGCCGGAGGAATATCTGTTTTTGCTTTTTTGTTTACCCTCATCCGGGAGATCATCAAAGATATGGAAGATTATGAAGGCGACTGGTCCTTTGGCCGCAATTCCATGCCGGTGGTGGCAGGGCTTGATTTTACACGTTATACTGTACTGGCACTGATTTTTATTACCCTCGTATTGATAGTGGGGGTGGTCTTCCACTACCTGCATGATCCTGTTACCTTGATCTATGCGTTCCTGGCATTGGTATTGCCGCTGGGATGGCTGGGGATTAAAATGATCCGTGCCCGGTCGCCCCGTGATTACCATAGGGCAAGTACTATTACCAAATGGATTATGCTGGCAGGACTGGCTTATATCCTTGTGGCGGATTATCTGTTCAGTACAATGATCAGTTAATGATGCGGGAGCCTGTCAATCTACAAAACAAACGAATAATCCTGGCATCGGGTTCACCCCGCCGGAAAATGCTGATGAAAGGTCTGGATATTCCCTTTGAGATCATTGCCGGTAGTCAAACGGATGAATCGTACCCCGCCGGTTTGCCCGCGGAAGATATCCCTGTTTTCCTGGCCCGGAGAAAAGCTGAGTCGGTAGAATTTATGCTCTCGGATCATACGATTGTCATTACGGCAGATACCATTGTGGTATGCGATGGGGAGGTTATTGAAAAACCTGAAAATGAAGCACATGCCAGGGAAATATTAATGAAACTGTCTGGGAATATGCATCGTGTGTTGACCGGTGTATGTATGAGATCGATGAAAAAAGAGAAGTGCTTTACGGCTGAAACCAAAGTCTGTTTTGGGAAACTGACGGAAGAAGAAATCAGGTATTATGTGCAGGCTTACCAGCCTTTTGATAAAGCAGGAGCCTATGGGATCCAGGAGTGGATCGGCTATGTCAGCGTGGAGAGAATCGAGGGCTCGTTCTATAATGTGATGGGCCTGCCTGTGCATCAGGTTTATCAATATCTGAAGACATTCTGACTAAAATATTTAACGCATGAACATGAACAAATATATCCTCCGTATAAATGGTCGCGGCAATGCCTGGCCCATCCCGATCGAACAGCATCATCCCTTCTATTCGCTGCCCGACGCTCCTGACTATGCCAATGCTTCCTACTCATTGTTCGAGGCGGATGAGAAAGGGAAAGTCAGTAAGGATATCCTCATCGACGCAGGCCATGGCATTGTCCCGTTCCTGCTGAAACACGGGAACAGGATCCCGGATGCCCTGCTGATCACGCATCCACATTTAGACCATACCCTGGGTATGGACTGGATCATTCAGAGTTATGTGAATTACCAGTATCTCCTGGATTTTCTCCGGGATTTTCCCGAAAAAGAAGATTACGCTCTGACAGTGCTGGATTTTACCGCCCGCATACACCCCAAAAACCTGCTTTTCTCACATTATAGTGGCTTGGAAGATGAAAAATATTATAAAAGAGCGCTCCTGGATACTCCGGGACTGGAGCAGTGGGGACGACAGATCGTCAGAGATGCCGGCCTGGACGGAACGGTCAGGGTGCCGGAAACCGGGGAGATTATAGCGCTGGGGCCTAGATGATGAAGCGATAATACGATAATGCCATAAAAGCGTAATGCCCGGTGTCTTTTTTGTCTGCAACACCATTATCCCTGTAAGTATAGTATGAATGATATATTATAGATAAACTACCTATTAAAATAGGTTTTTAAATACCTATTTTTCTGTACGGGATAATCTGCCGGCGGATCATACGGACAAAAAAATTCAATTGGATTATCAACTTTTTTGGAGATTGGATTATAGACCTACCTGAACATTTAAATCCTATTATGTTAGCTGCTGGTTTTTTTTCATTTATCCCATTTCTTTAAATTTTGTTATGCTCGTCTTTAAAACAGTCATTTACAAAAGTAAACTCCTTGATTTTATCCCGACAAATCGGGACGCAAGCAAAACCAAGCTTGCCTTCCTGTTTTTGGCAAGCTTGAGTTCTGCTGAGAGAAGACGCAATAACAACTTGTTGAAATGAGGACTTAACAACTCTTAATTGGTTATTTAACTTTTTCTTTGTATTTTTCATTCTTAAAGCGATGTTTTTATGATTAATACCTTAAATATAAATAAATTACATCACTTTATCTAATTTTTATTTTATTTTTTTAAGTACTATCAAATGACACATACAGATAATGAATTACTTGAATTAAGGGACAGAATTGAAAACGTTTTCAAATATCTTTACCGGCATAAAGAATATATTAACAAACTAAATGTTTTTCCTGTACCTGATGGTGATACAGGTCTTAATATGACTTTAACTATTCAGGGGGCTTTGGCAAATATGCCGGATTATAAGGGTAAAACAATTTCAATTGGTGAATATTTAAAAGATTTTACCGAACAAATGCTTATGAACAGCAGGGGATGCTCGGGAGTAATTTTAGCCCTATACTGTCATGGACTTTCAGAAGTTATTGTTAATGGTGATTTCTCTCCTGCTAACATATATAAGGCCCTTGTAAATGGGTATAAAAAAGCATACCAGGGCATTGAAAATCCACAGGAAGGAACCATGCTTACATTAATGTATGAATTCAAGGAAAAATTTGGTGAACTAATGACCGAAGAGGACGATTCTGCTGTTATTGTTAAAAGATGTATTCCTTATTTAAAGAGTGTACTGGATAAAACACCCGATATGCTACCGGTATTAAAACAAGCTGGTGTTGTAGATTCCGGTGGTGCAGGTTTTGTTATTATTTTAGAAGGAATTGACAGAGAAATAAAAGTAAGCAGGCTTATGGATAGTAGTTTGCCGGTTTCAATTATTCTTAACATAAGCAGGACTACCAAAAAACTTCTTAGGACTAAATTGTCAGATGTTAACAAAAGTCGTTTAGCTAACCTGCTTTTGAATCACGGTATAGAAAAGTTACCTAATATAAGGCTGCAAAATATAATTGAAGAAGTTAAGCATTTGATTAACAATCTACAGAGCAATGGTAGCCTACGCTCAAAAAAGAAAGAAATTATTAGCAATCTGACAAATATAGAGAACTCATGGGTTCCTGAAATAAAACAGAGGTATTGTACGGAATTTGTTTTAAAGACAACGGAAATATCATCACAGGATGAGATGAAAAAGCTAATTGGCGATTATGGTGATAGTTTGATCATACTTAAGAGCGCCGATACTTTTAAAGTACATATACATACCAATAAGCCCGACTCAGTCTTCAACGATGTCTCAAAATACGGCGAACTTGTATTTACCAAAGTTGATGACATGAAAAAACAACACAGGAATTTCATAAGTGAAGATACTATTGATTATACAAGAGAAAAGAGTGTTTTCTGTATTGTTTCAGGAGAGGGATTTAAAGATATTCTCAAAAATCTGGGCGCAGACGATATATTATGTTACGGAAAGAAGAAGCCTTCCGTTAAACAACTTATTAAAGAGTTGAACCGGTTAAAAACAAAAAATATTGTTGCTGCTGCTGATGATAAAGATATTCTTATGGCACTTAAATATGCAGCTTCTCTTTGCAAGTCAAATGTTTATATAGTTGAATCAAAAAGTGCGATTTCGCTTATAAACATGATGATGAATATTTCTAAAGATTTAGATGTTACAAATGTCTCAGAGTTAATAATGAGTAATCTTAATGATATTCGTTTCTGTGGAATAGCACGTGCAGTTAGAAATACTACTACTGATGATGGAAAACAAGTGAACAAAAATGATTTCTTCTCAGTTTATGAAGGCAAAATTACTTTTTCAGGAAGAGATTTAGAAGAAGTTATTACTAAATCAATTGAGCAGTTCATAAATGCAGAGAGTTTGGTTACACTGTATAAAGGAGTTCCTGCAAAGAAGCAAAAAAGTCCTGTTTCAAAATTAACAAAGACTTTTCAAAACCTTGATTTCGAAGAATATTACGGCGGACAATATCAATATTACTATTATATAACTTTTGAATAAAACCAAAATGGATAAAAAAATCTTACTAATTACAGCCGATAATCTTGGACTTTCAAAAGAACAAATAGATTATGAGGACATAGAAATTTTGAAATTCCCTGTTATTGTAGGTGATCAAGAATATCGTCAAAGCGATGTATATGATGCGGCCTGGTTAGTTGAAAAATATGTTAATGATAAGGTTATTGCTAAAACATCTTCAATTGTAAAAGGAGAACTTGTTGAGATCATTGAAAACAATAAAAAGAAATATGACCTGATCATTCATGTTGTAATGAGCAGTTATCTTTCAACAGCAACTTTTGCTGTTGCCGAAAACGTCAGAAAAATGTATGAAAAAACTATTCCTATTATCAATATCGATAGCCGGCAGGTAATGGCAGGTGTTGGAAATGTTCTTATGGGAGTAATAGATATAATAAAGGAGAATAAAAATGAAGAAGATATCGTCAGATTATCACAGGAGATTGTTAATAACACATTTAACTATATGGTTATAGCAGACTTGAATTATATTGCAAGAGGCGGTAGAATAGGGAAAGCTAAAGCTCTCATGGGTTCCGTATTAAGAATTACCCCAATTCTTGGTTTGATGGGTGATGATGAAGATGGTGTGATAGTTCCGCTTGATAAGGGAAGAACTTTCAAGCAGGTAAATACTAAAATTATTGATTTAATCAGAGTTAAAATGGCTGAGAAATCGGTGACCAATATAAAGAGATTGAATATCGCCGGATTTGGAGATAATCAAGATGCTGTTTCCGATTTAAAAGAAAAAATAAAGACAATTCCTTGTAATGATTTTATTATTGGAAAAGCTGATTTATCGGGAGTTGTTCATTGCGGGCCAAAGGCATATTACCTTGCAATAACCCTTTAAAATATTAACAATGAATATATATTTAATTTATTTAATATGCTTGCTATCAGGTTATCTGATCGGTTCGGTACTGTTTTCTTACATTTTTACCAAAATTGTTACAGGAAAAGATATACGCACCCTCGGTAATAACAATGCTGGTGCTGCCAATACTTATAAGCATGTCGGTGCTGTATGGGGTATTTTAACAGGTACTTTTGACAGTTTGAAGGCATTAATTCCAATCCTCATTGCACACTACTGGCTTAATCTGTCATCTGTTTCTCTTGGACTTATAGGAATCGGAGCAATAATTGGACATTGTTATCCTGTTTATTTCAGGTTTAAAGGAGGACGAGCTGCTGCAACCCTGATGGGACTGTACATATTTTTTATACCCTATGAATTAATTGTTTCTTTTGTTGTTATACCTTTGATTGTCTTTACAGTAATCAAAAAAAACATATCTTACTGGATTCCATTTGGAATAGTCAGTTTTAGTGCTATTGCGTGTCTCTTTTTTAATCATCCAATTGAAGTTAAAATGATTATCTGGGTATCGGCATTTGTAGGATTGTTTTTTAACAGAAACTATTTCCCAAAAATGCTAAAAACAACTTTTACAAGAAAAAATAAAAATTCAGTAAAATGAACAAGAATATATCATTGGCATTATCCGGCGGTGGTGCAAGAGGAATGGCACATATTGGTGTAATTGAGGAATTGGAAAAACAAGGATGAGTTCGGTCTAAAAATGTTCTTTGTTGCCAACCTCTGCGTTGTCAGGAATTTTTCAATCCTCATTAACAGTAAGTTAACTGCGGTTAAAAAATTTTTTCCGCCTTGATTTTGACAAAAACCTACGTTAATTGTTGACTAATAATTCTTTATAGTCTTCAGCACTTTCCCATTTTCAGTAATATTTCCGTTTGACAAATTTATTACTGTTTCTATCAGTCCGAGGTGTGAATATGCCTGAGGGAAATTTCCTAATAAACGTTTTGTTTCAAAATCCATATCTTCGCTGAATAAACCCAGATTATTACTGTAAGATAATAGAGTATCAAACATCTCTTTTGCCATCTGATGTTCTCCGATTGCATTTAAACTACTTATAAGCCAAAAATTACAAATAGTGAAAGAAGAACTTGGAAACCCAAAGTCATCTTCGTTTTTGTATCTATACATTAATCCATTTTTGCAAAGTTCTTTCTTTATAGCTTTTACAGTCAGAATATATTTTTCATCCTCTGCTTTTATAAATCCATATGGTTCCATTAATAGATTTGCAGCATCCATGTCGTAAGACCCATAAAACTGGGTAAATGCTTTTACTTTATTATTCCAGCCATGTATATGGATATCGTTTTTAATTTCCTCTGCCAGTGGTTTCCATAGCTTAACATAATGATCCATTTTAATAATTTTAGCAATTTTTATAGCCCTGTCGATAGCCACCCAGCATAACACTTTTGAAAATGTATAATGTTGATCCCCCCTTCTGATTTCCCATATACCTCTATCAGGTTTTTGCCAGTGACTCTCAACTGTTTTTACAATACTTCTTGTAATTGTCCACAATGATTCGCTATTTTCCAAGGACGTCTCGAATAATTCAAATTGTTTATAGATAACATCCATTAAAATTCCGTAAATATCATTCTGTTTTTGCTTATATGCTGCATTTCCTATTCGTACCGGCCTTGAGTTACAATATCCTTTCAGGTGTGAAAGTCTTTTCTCCGGCAAATCTTTTTCTTTATTGATACCATACATTATTTGAATCTTTTCATCTTTGTCAGGTATAATATCAATAATGAAATTCATATACCGTTTTCCCATATTTTTGAATCCTAATTCCGATATGATTTTTATTACCAGGGAAGCGTCTCTAATCCAGCAAAAGCGATAATCCCAATTCCGATCTGCTCCAATAGTTTCGGGCAACGATGTTGTTATGGCTGCCAATACTGCACCTGATTTATCATAGCTTAATATCTTAAGAACCAAAGCACTGCGTATTACCTCATTATTATATTCCGGGAATTTTTTAATCTTTTCTGACCAGTTTAACCAATAAACTTTCGTTCTTTGAAGTTTTAAATATTGTCTTTCAACAGTCTGATCTATAATTTTTTGATTATAACTTATGAGTATAAAAGCATCTTCTTTTGTCAGTGTTATTGGGATATTATTAATAATGTCATTTTTGTCAATACTTGTATAAAGATATAATGAATCATATTCACCGGCCGTTGTATAGCTTTTTATATAATCCTGGTAAATGACTGTTTTGGTTTCATACCTTGCATACTCCAATTTTGGCTTATAATTAATTGAAAATCCGGGTTTACCTGAAAGGTATTTAAAGTATCGAATGATATCAGGCGGGGTGTAATACCCCAAATCTTCAGTTTTATACCGGGGCATGAAGTCTAATACTTCGAAGGCATCTTTTCCATTATTAAAGTTGGTACACAGAATATTGGTATTTTTAATATAGCTTTGTTCTATCGTATAACTGTTATCAATATTTATTGCACAAGTTCCGCCTTTGTCCTCATCCAGAATTTTGGCAAACACTGATGATGAATTAAAGTCAGGCAAACAACACCAATCAATTGAACCTTTGTCTGATATCAAAGCAGCACTTTTACAATTTCCTATTATACCGTAATTTAAATTATTCATTTTTTAATCGTCATAAAAAGTTTTTAATAATTCCCTGACATCTTTATAAGTGTCAACATAGTATTTAGCGATTGAAATATCTGTTCCGACTTTGATTGTATGAGCACTATCAGGTATTTTTTGAAATAACAACTCATCGGTCCAATCATCGCCTATTGCCATAATAAAATCAAAATTTTTGTTTTGCAAAAATTCAAGAGCAGTACTTCCTTTATCTATTCCGGTAACCTTTATTTCAATAACTTTTTTACCCTCAAGAATTTCAAGGTCCTGATTTAAAATAATATTTGAAGCATCATCGCGCAACTCCAATGCTCTTAATGTTCCCAGTTCAATATCTGCTTTTCTGTAGTGCCAAACAAGAGATTGGGATTTTTCTTCAATAAAACTACCCGGAGTCCTGTCCACATAAGATTCTAATAATGGAATAACATTTTCTTTCCAATTGTTTTGTTCGGGTTTTCTCTCTTTCCAAGTTCCGTCTTTTTCTTTAATCCAGGCACCATGTTCAGCAATTAGCATATAACCCTGGTCTCCAAACCATTGATTAAAAGTTTCTTTATCGCGTCCGCTAATCAATACAAGTTCTGTGTTATCGGCAGATGATATCGTATTTAAAATATCATAAAGTTCTTTATCAGGGAAAGCATCTTCAGGATTGTTATAAAATTGCTGTAATGTTCCATCATAATCTAAAAACAAAACTTTCTTTTGTGCTTTAATATAAGCATCTTTAAAATTTTTTATTAAATCCGATGATACTTTTCGCGTCTGATATTTTGCCTGTCTTTTTTCTGTTTTTTCCAATTCATTAATAAAATCCGAAGTCCATTTATAAATATCATAACGCTTAATGCGTTCTTGCATTGCAATAATTGCCTTGCTTTGTTTCGCATTTGTCATGGTAAGTGCTCTGTGAATAGCATTGGAAACATCTTCAATATTATTAGGATTTACTATAATGGCTTCACCCAGCTCTTTCGAAGCTCCGGCCATTTCACTTAAAATTAATACACCTTTATTTTTTGTTTTTGCAGCCAGATATTCTTTTGCTACTAAATTCATTCCATCTCTGAGCGGCGTAATTAATGCTATATCAGAAGCACAATACAACTCAACAAGATTCTCAAAAGGTAAAAAACGATAAAAATATATTACAGGGATCCAATTTAATGAACCAAATTCACCATTTATACTGCTAACTAGTTCTTCAATTTTACGTTTGAGTACCTGGTATCGCTCAACATTTACTCTTGAAGGGGCAATCAACAGCATTAAGGAAACTTTTTCTCTTTTCCCGGGATTATTTTTTAAAAACAACCTAAATGCCTTTAACCTTTCAGGTAATCCTTTTGTGTAATCTAACCTGTCGATTGACAATATAAGCTTTCGGTTTGGATATGTTAGTAAAAACCTGTTTATATCCTGATTTTCTTTTGATTGTTTCTGTTTTGGTTTGTTCTGTATTTCATATGCCCTCTTCTGAAATTTCTCGTAATCAATCCCCATGGGAAAGGCATCAATATATACCCGTCTGTTTTCACATCTGATTTCATTAAAGTTAACATCATACCCCAGCAATCTTTTTGTTGAACTGATAAAATGACGTCCGTAATCGTAAGTATGAAAACCGATAAGGTCTGCACCAAGCATGCCTGTGAGAATTTCATTTCTCCATGGCAAAATCCTAAATACTTCAAATGAGGGGAAAGGTATATGCAAGAAAAAACCAATACGTAAATCAGGACGTTTTACCTTCAAAATATGGGGTAGTAGCAAAAGTTGATAATCATGTACCCAAACAGTATCCTGTTCATTTGTATTTGCAATAACGGTTTCTGCAAACATTTCGTTTACTTTCTGATAAGCTTTCCAATATTTTTTTCTGAAATCTGAATACTCTGTAAAATAGTGAAATAATGGCCAAATAGTAGCATTGCTGAAACCTTCATAGAAATTCTCTATCAGACCTTTATTTAAGAATATTGGAATATATCGTTCTTTTGAAAAGATACCGGCAATAATTTTTTCTTCTTCTTTTGATGTTACCGCCATTCCCGGCCATCCTATCCATACACTATTATTTTTTTTGTGATATGATTTTAGTCCTGTTACAAGACCACCGGCGCTTGGAGTAATATTAAAACCATTTTCTGATTTATTAATCTTTACCGGAAGTCTGTTTGATACTATTATTAAACGCTTCATTTATATAGGTTATTGTCTAGTTTCACAAGGTTGTTTATGATAACTTGTGTTAATAATTATGAAAGATAAAACTTTAGTTTTAAATTCATCAGGTTTTTGTAAAAATATTTCAGGCTTAATTTCAACCCATTTTTCAATAGCGTCAAAAGACGTTTTCATATTGAGTTCTTTTCTCAAACTTCCGTGTCTTCTATAAAGTATGTAATACATCAAAAACTTCAATCAAAGGCTGCCCCGGGGTAGTTCATTCACTAATCGAAACTGTTATGAACAGACTAATGCATTTATTAATTATGTACCACGAAATACACCGATTAAAAAGAGAAGGTGTTACGATTATTTATGCGTAAGCTGTTCCAATCTTAAAGAGTATTATGCTGATACCGGTAGTGATCCTGTAGAGATTAAAGACAGAAGGGAACAACCCATAGAATTAATGAAAGTAAAAGTTGACGATCCGAATGATCCCGATCAAAAAGTTAAAGAAATCTATGACATTATGAAATACAAACAGGTTCCCTTCTACAGAAAAAAATCTGTAGTGCTACCTGCAGAAATTTTTAAAAATGATTCCTCATAAGATCAAAAAGTTATAGCTTTCTATCTGCAATGTGGGTTAAAGATTTATTTTTATTCCCAGATTTATAATCCTTCCATTGTCCGGATAGCCGGGGACGGTCTGGAACGGAGTGTTCAGCAGATTCTTTACCTCCAGAAAAGCCCGGGTATTTCTTTTCTTTCCGAGGGAATATCCTGCCGTCAGGGTGATATTGAAGAAATTGCCCAGCGGAGCCTTCCCGTTTTCCTGCAGCCAGGTCTTGCTGACAAAACGGTCGTTCTTGAAAGGGCCGGTATAGTTCATGAAGAAGTTCCCGTCAAAACCGGCTTTCTGAAAAGAGCATCCGAGGTTCCCGATGAAAGACGGTATTTCATCGTCGGCTCTCCAGCCCTTGTCCTTTTTGATCTGGCCTCTCATAAAAGCAGTATTGGCAAATCCCTGTAGCCAGTCTCCCGCCAGTTGCATGTGAAAAGTTGCCTCTATTCCATAGTTGCGCTTATCCTCGTTGGTGTATAACTCCATGATATCCCCATTTCCCAGCGCGAGGGTGGACCCGCTGTATTCTATTGCTTCTTTTCTGGAAACTATGAAAGCTGTGATAGTCAGAGAGCCGGATCGTGCTAATTTTTTTTGAAGTCCCAGGTCCAGGTTGGTCCTTTTTTCATTGGCCGGAGGGATACTGTCGGCTGTCAGGGTTCCCTTACGCGGTGTAACAATGCCGGTGCTGATATTGGAATGAAGGGAGAAAAGTGAATTTGCCGACCAGCTCGCTCCTGCCGAAGCCTGCCATACGGGTGACTGCCATTCGTGGGTGATCGGTTGCACCTTGGAAAATTTCTTTCCTGAACCTTCAATGGCAAAGGCAGCCCAGTCTTTAAAATACTCCCGGGATACTCTGAAACCGGCATCCAGCAACCACTTTCCTGCCTGTTGCTGGTCGGTTACTACCGATGACCAGGTATGTACGTCTGCCCGGTTGCCATAATAATAACGTTTTCCGTTCGGGGCTACCCAATGGTTGTATAAAAAGCCAAAACGCATCATATTATTGCCTGAGATTTTCCAGGTGTTCAGATGATTGAGGGTGAGCTCGTGGTCTTTATCGTAATAGCGTTCCGAACTGTCCGTTCCGGTATTGAGGAATTCGATATGATACAAGGGATTCCGGCAGGCATAATTGATTTGCAGTTCCCCGGACAGCGTTTTTGAGGCCTTATAATCCAATTTGGACACGATCATGAACGTGTTTAGCGGATCGTATTTCTCTTTCTGGTTCCTGAACTTTTTTGCAGCCGGTTCGACGGGTTGCACCAGTTGCCTGTATCCACCTATGTAAAAAAGTCTGACAGAGGCTTTTACATTATCATTGATCTTCCAGCCCATGTTGCTGTTAACGTTGATTATCCGTTCGCGGCCGTTGCGTTCTGCCAGCCCGTTGGTGCCGAAAAAGTAAGCTCCTCCCCCATATTCCAGTTTTTTTGTAAGGTTGCCATGTTGCACGCCCGCTTCGAAGGTATTCAGGGAACCGTATTTTGCTATCAGGGAGGTTTCCTTGCGGGTATATTTGCGGGTGACTATATCTATCACCCCCGATAACGGAGAAAGGCTTTTCAGGAGCGCAGAGGCCGAACGATCGACTTTTATTCTTTCAATGCCGGCGGCGCTCAGGTAGGGAGCCGTTTCATAAAATTCTTTCTGCATGATCCCATCTACCGAATAAGCAGGATACGGATAGGTCTGGCCCCTGACGGAGAAAAACTGCTTGACCTTGCGACCACGTGTTTCCGTCAACCCGCCGGGCACATATCTTAGTGCATCCATCAGGGTAACGGCTCCCTCTTTCTCTATATCATTATGGGAGATGACTGTTTCCGCCGCTTTCAGGGATAACGGCTCAATGGTGATGTTTTTCAGCATCCTTTGTTCAGCCCCTTTGCCAATGATGCTGATTTCTTCGATGCGTTTGTTTTCCCTATTCAAAAAAATATTGAAGCTGACATTTTTACTATCGGGGACCCTAATATTGTATTTTTCTTTCCTGTAGCCAACCATGGAAACAGAGAGTACATATTTCCCGGGAAAAACATTTTTTATTA
>CAYLJE010000025.1:20427-26347 GCA_964383915.1 uncultured Rikenellaceae bacterium | reverse complement strand
GAGGCTTGCATCCCGATTTGTCGGGATAAAATCAAGGAGTTTACTTTTGTAAATAACTGTTTTAAAGACGAGCATAACAGCTTGTATTGAGCTTGCCGAAATAAAGAAATCGGACATTATGGACAAACACTAAATAATGCAGTATGTTTTAGCCGGATTAGTTTTTTATATCCATCATAAGCCGTACAATATCTTCCGATGGACGGACAGGCCGAAAAGAACGGGCATCTGTAAATACAAGGACGGTGGAAGCAGCAGCTACTTTGTCTTGCCTCTCATTGGTCACCAGGTAGGAGAAAAAAAGTCGTACTCCTTCAATTTTTTCCAGCGTTACCCTGACAGATAATACATCATCATAATAAGCCGGATGATAGTATGTGATGGACAGATCATGCACCGGAAGAATGATCCCGCTTTCTTCAAGTTCTTTATAAGACATACCTGATTTACGTAACAGATCGGTACGGGCTTCTTCAAAATAAAGGGGATAAACACTATGATGCAAAACGCCCATCCGATCGGTTTCTCCATACCTTACCCGGATGTGTGAAACATGAGAAGGTTTGTTTGGAAACTTTTTTGTGGTCTTCATAGGTTTATTGTGTGTTATTTAAAATCATACAGACGTTTTATAATGGATTAGGTGGCTGTCAAATTAACCGTACCTTCCCTTTTTCTCGTATCAGGAATAGTCCGGTAAAAGTAATGCATCCGTTAATGATAAGCATCTCAAAGCCGAATTGGTAGCCGTTGAA
This sequence comes from uncultured Rikenellaceae bacterium, assembly GCA_964383915.1. Taxonomy (GTDB): domain Bacteria; phylum Bacteroidota; class Bacteroidia; order Bacteroidales; family VadinHA17; genus DRPN01. The sequence continues at coordinate 25,592 of CAYLJE010000025.1, read as the reverse complement.
CCAGGCCTGGGAGTTAATATTCAGAACATAGCATAAGACAGGGGAGAGTATGGCAATCACAGGTACCCAGCGATCTTTAACTTTCCATTTGGTGAATAACCCGAAAGCATAAAGGCCAAGGAGGGGCCCATAGGTATATCCTGCTGCTGTAAATAACGAGCTGATAACGCTTTCGTTGTTGACAGCCCGGAATAGAAGAATTATCAACACCAGGATAACAGAGATCATCAAATGTACTCGCATGCGGGTACGTTTTATTTCTTTTTCTGATTTATTCCGGGTGCCAAGTATATCAACAGTAAATGATGTTGTCAGGGCAGTCAAAGCCGAGTCAGCGCTGGAATACGCTGCAGCTATTAGTCCCAACATAAAAAATACGGTGACAACAGCAGGCAGATATCCTCCTGTAGCAATAACGGTAAAAAGATCATCTGCATGTGCAGGCAAGGGGATGCTCTGGCGGTGGGCAAAAATGTAAAGCAAGGCCCCCAGAGACAGGAATAACAGGTTAACCGGTACCAGGATAATACTGAACCAGAACATGTTTTTTTTGGCCTCTTTGATATTTTTACAGCTCAGATTTTTTTGCATCATATCCTGATCCAACCCGGTCATTACGATAGCAATGAAGGCTCCGCTAATAAACTGTTTCCAGAAAAAGCGTTTATCATGCCAGTTGTCAAAGAAAAAGATTCTGGAATATTTGCTTTCTTTGATGGTTTGTGCCATGCTTGTAAAATCCAAACCCATTTGTTTGCTTATAAATATGACGGTGAGCGCTACAGATAGCAACATAAAGAGTGTTTGCAGGGTGTCTGTCCAGATAATGGTTTTAATCCCTCCGCGAAAAGTGTATAGCCAGATCAACAGGATAGTGATAACAACCGTTACCCAGAAAGGGATATGCCAGGCATTGAAGATGGCTATCTGAAGTACTGATGCCATCAAGAAAAGACGAAAAGAAGCCCCAATGATACGGGAGATAAGGAAAAACGAAGCCCCGGTCTTATAAGAACGAAAGCCAAAACGGGCATCCAGATAGGTATAGATAGAAGTGAGATTCAACCGGTAATACAGGGGCATGAGTACCTGAGCTATAAAAAGATATCCCAGCAAATACCCCAGAACCATTTGCATATAAGCGAACTGACTGTCGGCAACCCATCCCGGCACACTGAGGAAGGTAACCCCGGACAGTGATGCTCCGATCATCCCGAAAGCCACTATATACCAAGGGGATTTGTGGTTACCCAGAAAAAATCCTTTGTTTCCGGCATTATGGCTGGTAACGACTGAGATGACCAGTAAAAGAACAAAATAAGAAATGATAATCAATACCAGAAATAGCGTATTCATATACCCTATACTTTATTAAAGGTCACAAGTTAAATAAAAATGTTTATTTGAGAATTGCAAAAACCAATTGACGGAAGTAATTTTGGCACAGAGGAATCTTTGGGATTTTTCCCGGGGAAAACAGATAAATATCAGGAGGAGAAAATATGGAAATTTCTCACTATCCGTCAAAATTGCTGGAAGAGGCGGTAGAAGTTTTTAATGGTCTGCCGGGTATTGGCAAAAAAACAGCTTTACGTTTGGTTCTGTTTTTGCTCAGGCAGGATAAAGATGTAGTAGAACATTTTGGACAGACCGTTTTACGTCTAAAAAACGAGATCAAATATTGTCGCAGCTGTAATAATATATCTGATAAGGATATTTGTGATATATGTGCCAATCCCCAGAGGGATCATTCAGTCGTATGTGTGGTCGAAAATCCACAGGATGTGATGGCCGTGGAAAACACCGGACAATTTCACGGGATATACTATGTTTTGGGTGGCCTGATATCACCTGTTGACGGTATCGGTCCGGATGATCTGATGCTGGAAACCCTGGAAAAGAAGATTCGTGCGGAAGAAATCAAAGAGCTTATTCTGGCACTCAACACCACTATGGAAGGGGATACAACAAATTTTTACTTGTATAAGCGGTTTAAAGATTTTCCGGTAAGGATTACAACTCTGGCGCGTGGTGTTTCTATCGGGGGTGAATTGGAATATGCAGATGAACTAACCCTTGGCAGATCTATAACCAATCGTACCCTTTTTGAGGATGTTTTTAAATTATAGCCGGTTTCCCAAAAGTGTATATAAATCCGGCGATGTAAAATGAATCGCTTTGATAGGATCTTTCAGAAGGAAGATAAAGTAATATCTATAGCATAAAACGGGTGTTTTTCTATAAGCCTTTGTATATTTGTTGAAAATACATCCTGAGGACTCGTGGACATTTCCATTATTATCGTTAGTTTTAATGTCAGGTATTTTCTTGAATCTTGTCTGTATTCTGTTTACAAGGCGTTGGAGAAAGTTGAAGGGGAGATAATCGTGGCAGACAATAATTCCGTGGATGGTACATTACAGATGCTGGAGGAAAAATTTCCCGGGGTACATCTCATCCGGAATGCTGTGAATACTGGTTTTGCGAAAGCCTGTAATCAAGGTATTGCTGTGGCTTCAGGACGGTATATACTGTTACTGAATCCTGATACCCTTATTGAAGAGACAACACTCTCAAAATCTATCCGTTTTATAGATACCCATCCGGAGGCGGGAGCTTTGGGTGTGAAAATGATCGACGGGAAAGGGCATTTCCTGCCTGAGTCAAAGCGGGCCCTGCCAACTCCTCTGGTTGCTTTTTATAAAATTTTCGGCCTGGCTCGATTATTCCCCGGGTCAAAAATATTTAACCGTTATTATATGGGGCATCTGGATGAGAACCAGACAAATCCGGTAGAAGTACTTACCGGGGCCTTTATGCTGATCAGACATGAGATATTACAGAAGACCGGGGGACTGGATGAAGATTATTTTATGTATGGAGAAGATATTGATCTTTCTTATCAGATTATGCAGGCCGGTTATGTAAACTATTATTTCCCGGAGACCACAATCGTCCATTACAAAGGAGAAAGTACAAAAAAAGGATCGTTGAATTATGTGATCCTTTTTTATAAGGCTATGCTGATTTTCGCTGAAAAACATTTCTCGCCCCAGCATGCCGGTCTTATTAGCCTGTTGGTTCGTCCGGCTATCTATCTGCGGGCTGCTATGTCGGCCGTAAAACGGATCTTTTCCATGCTGGTTTATCCTTTATTTGATGTTTTTCTTTTTTATTTTGGGTACTTTCTCCTGGTGCCTTTTTGGGAAAAGGTGAAATTTCATTCCTCTTACAAATACCCGGATGAATTCTTGCACTATGTTATTCCCTTCTATATTTTAATTTGGTTACTTAGCATCTGGATAGCAGGAGGCTATAGAAAACCAGTCAAACTCTGGCACGTAACAAGAGGACTAATCTTCGGGATGGTTGCAATACTTGTTATTTATGCACTTTTGCCTACTTATTTGCGGTTTTCCCGCGCATTGATCCTGTTGGGTACCGGTTGGAATATCCTGGTAGGGAATACATTCCGCTTGCTCTTGAGCCTTATCCCGGGAGATTTCTATGCCCTCGCGGGAAAACACAAGAAAAAAATACTGGTGATTTCATATGAAAAAGAATATGAACGGATTTCCCGTTTTTTAAAGCAACTGGACCTATCTGTCGAAATTACGGGATTTGTTACCCCCGATGGGAAAAATAATTCCCATTTGATCCTTGGATTGCCAGGGCAACTGCCTGAGATAGTGAAAATAAATCGCATACAGGAAATTATTTTTTCAGCCGTTGACAGTCAGTCCAATCAAATTATCAGAACCATGAACAAGTTATCTGGTATTCCGGTTGAGTTTAAAGTTGCCCTGCCCGAAGGAAGCCCGATTGTTGGCAGCAGCTCGGTGAAACGATCCGGTGAATTATATCTGGTTGAATTAAATTCCATTTCCCATTCCGGGAATAAACTGAAAAAAAGAATGCTCGACATATTCCTCTCATGCGTATTCATTATCATGATGCCTGGCATGATGTTTATAGTGTCGAACCGAAAAATATTTATACGGAATTGTCTGTATGTGATGACAGGCCGGAAAACATGGGTGGGCTATTGCCGGAAGAATGATACATATGAACAAGACCTCCCTCTTTTACCTCCGGGAGTGTTGTGTCCTTTAATTATGTTAGATGGAACAGATCCTGATCCGGCTATGATAAAAAATATAAACCAAACATATGCCAGAAATTACCATTTGTCTCTGGATCTGAAAATTATATTTAGCAGAATGACCAGGCTGGGTGTTTGATTTTGTGTAGAGAAAATATTTGTATTTTTACATTTGTTTTGAGCAGATTATTATAGATTTTAACTTGTATTTTTAAACTTTATGTTTAATTTTGCAATTATTAAGACTAAATAAAAATTAATATTAATGGCTAAAATAGAAATTGTCCTTCCGGCAATGGGTGAAGGGGTGATAGAGGCAACCATCACGAAATGGCTGGTAGAAGAGGGAGCCCGTGTAGAAGAGGACCAATCGGTTATTGAGGTAGCTACGGATAAGGTGGATACCGAAGTTCCGAGTCCTGATGACGGGGTTATTACCAAATTGTTTTTTAGGGAGGGAGATATTCCGAAGGTGGGAGATGTGCTGGCATGGCTGGAGAATGATAAGGAGGAAGAGGATATTGACCGTTCGGAAGTAATGGTAGCAGTTGAGAAGGTGAAGAAAGAGATTCTGGAATCTGAAAAAGAGGAGATAGAAACGAAGGAAACTGGAAAAGATATGGAAAGCCGGACACCATCAGGTAAATTTCTTTCCCCGCTCATACGCAGAATTGCCCGTGCTGAAGGAATATCATATGAAGAACTGGATCAACTGGAAGGAACAGGAATGGATGGACGGATTACCAAAGATGATGTGTTGGCCTGGTTGAGACGCAGGGATGGCAAAGAAACAACTGTCTCGGGGGCATCCTCGGAGAAGAAAATTACTGCAAGATTAGCAAAACCTGCTGCGAAGACAATGATGACGGCCCCCATAGCTGCCGGTAAAATAATTTCCGAAACCGATGATGTGGAAATTATTGAAATGGATCGTGTGCGGAAGATTATTGCTGATCATATGGTGTTTTCCAAACAAACGTCCCCCCATGTTACTTCTTTTATTGAGGCAGATGTGACAGGTCTGGTGGAATGGAGAAATAATTTAAAAGAGGACTTTCTCCAC
>CAYLJE010000025.1:0-20327 GCA_964383915.1 uncultured Rikenellaceae bacterium | reverse complement strand
AGATGTGACAGGTCTGGTGGAATGGAGAAATAATTTAAAAGAGGACTTTCTCCACAGGGTGGGACAGAGGATTACATTTACGCCGGTTTTTATACAGGCTGCAGCTCTGGCACTGCGTGATTTTCCCATGGTTAATGTTTCGGTTGACGGGACACGTATCCTCAGAAAGAAACACATCAATATTGGAATGGCCACGGCCCTGTCTGATGGAAACCTGATTGTTCCGGTCATAAAAGATACGGATGGAAAAAGCTTGTTAGGGTTGGTAAAGGCTGTGAATGATCTGGCTAACCGGGCACGTAAAAAAAAATTACAACCGGATGAAATACAGGGAGGGACATTTACTATTACTAATTTTGGTACTTTCCGGAACCTGACGGGGACCCCTATTATCAATCAACCCGAAGCAGCTATTTTAGGTATTGGTGTGATACAAAAGAAGCCGGCAGTGATAGAAACACCCCACGGCGATGCTATTGCTATCCGGTATATTATGGTGTTGTCTCTGGCTTATGATCACCGGGTCATTGACGGGGCCCTGGGAGGAATGTTCCTGGAGAGGGTCGCCAGCTATCTGGAATCTTTTGACGTAAATCAGGTGATTTAGCAGCCTGTTTATTTTATCTTTCGTCATTTTTCGCTTGTGATAAGATAAAATATCCGGTTGTCAGAGGAAAGTAGTATATTATGAATAAGCGTCTGGTTCATTTGTTTGCTGTAGCACTTCTGCTGGTGGTAATTGTTTATGTCCCACGACAGCGTGAACCAGTTGCGTATGTAGATAGGCAAAGTGGTGATCTTGTTACCGAGAAAATTCCCGGAGAAAAATGGCTGTTGTGGTTGTATGATAATCCTGCCGGCCGGCTGACACTGGAGGCGCTCGTAAAAAGAAAGATTGTTTCCGCAATGTACGGCAGGATGATGGACTCTCCCCGTTCGGCCCGGAAAATAAAACCTTTTATACGGGATTACAATATTGATCTGAGTATCTGTCAAAAACAGGATTTCAGGACATTTAATGATTTCTTTACGAGAAAACTGAAGCCGGAAGACCGGCCGGTGGACCGGGATTCCGGCGTGGTAGTCTCTCCGGACGATGGTAGGTTGATGGCTTATCAGGACCTGAACGATCAGGATTTTATTATCAAGGGGATGCGTTTTGATGTGGCTGCTTTCCTGCAAGACACCTTGCTGGCACGGAAATTCAGGCATGGAAGCCTGATTGTTGTCAGGCTTGCACCTGTTGATTATCACCGGTTTCATTTTCCGGTGGACGGAACGGTGATTTTGAGAAAACCTATCGAGGGGACGTACTATTCTGTGAATCCACTGGCTCTCAGAAAAAAAGTAAGACTTTTGTGTGAGAACAAAAGGGATTATACGATTATCTCTTCTTCCGGCCTGTTTGGTACAGTCGTCATGGCTGAAGTAGGAGCCACCATGGTCGGTTCAATTATACAGACTTTTCAGGGTGATAAAGTGGTGAGAGGGGAAGAGAAAGGGTATTTTAAGTTCGGTGGTTCTGCTGTTGTCTTGATGTTTGAGAAAGGAACCGTGGTCATTGATCGGGATTTGCTTATCAATACTTCCAATCATCTGGAAACATATATTCATATGGGAGAGAGGATCGGAATAGCTGGAAAGATATAAATATGCTACCAGCTTCCACCGGCACCACCGCCACCAAAACTACCACCGCCAAATCCTCCGAAACCTCCGCTACCGGAAGAGAAATCATTAAAATATCCCCGATTTGTCCCGCTGGCAGATCCCGCCAGAAACAAAGCAGTCCAGAAGGGAATATTGCCTCCGAGTGCAGCATGGCGGGCACGACGGATGTTCCCGAAGAAAATGAAGAAAAACAAAAGCAGGACAATGAATCCGGCTGCGGCACCTCCGCCGCTTTCCTTTTTTTTGGTAGCCTGGTAATACTGATCGGCGGTGTATTCTCCACGGGTTAGTTCAATTAGTCGGGTGGTTGCCTTATCAAGTCCTGCGAAATATTGACCTTTTCTGAATGCCGGAAGAACCTCCACTTCTACAATCCTTTTGGCAATGGCATCGGGAACCACCCCTTCGAGTCCATATCCTGTAGAAATAAATACTTCTCCTTTATCATGAGCAGTTTTAGGCTTCACCAGAATCAGAATCCCGTTATTTTTTTCTTTTTGTCCAATACCCCATTTCTCTGCAAGGCGCACAGCATAGTCGGCTTTGTCGTATCCGTGCAGGTCAGGGACAATGACAATAGCTATCTGTGTAGATGTTTCCCTGGCAAACTGTTCCAGTTTGGTCTCCAGTTTGCTGGCTTCCTCCGGTTTCAGAAAACCGCTGTAATCATTGACCAGTCTGGGAGGATTAGGCCTTACTGGGAAGTCTTGTGTCCATGCCGGCTGTAAAATAAGCAGGGTCAGCAACCCTGTCATGAATATGTTTCTTATTTTTCTCATGGCTTGTCCTCCATTTTATCCCCGAAAGAAATTTCATCGGGTAATTCGTTTACGTCATCCTGCTGGTAAGGGAAATGTTTTTTTAGTTTTTCTCCTGCCATTTGAATTCCTTTCATCAGCCCCTCCGCAAATTTTTCATCTTTAAAATAACTAAGCATGGTGCTTTTGATCTTTTCCCAAAAATTGTCGGGTGTAACCTTATTGATACCGGCATCGCCGAGAATGGCAAACTTATGATCTTCAATTGCCAGATAAAACAAAACTCCGTTGCGCAATTTTGTTTTGTGCATTTGAAGTTTTTCAAAGATGTAAGCAGCTCTGTCCAACACATTTGTCTTGCAGTCTTTTTCAATGTGAACCCGGATCTCTCCCGACGTATTTTTTTCTGCTTCTTCGATGGCTCTGACGATGTTTTGCTTTTTTTCTTTTGAAAAAAATTCAGATGGCTTCATGGGATTGTATGTTTGATTAGAAGGACACTTTTGGTACTTTCTTGGCTTTTTTTTCGGCTTTAAAATAACCTTTTTCTTTGAATCCGAATGGTTTGGCAAATATTAATTGGGGAAATCTCCTGATATAAGTGTTATACTGTTGTGTTTTTTCGTTGAATTTACGTCTCTCGACGGCAATTCTGTTTTCGGTACCTTCCAGTTGTGCCTGCAGTTCCAGAAAATTCTGATTGGCTTTCAGGTCCGGGTATCTTTCTACGACAACCATCAAACGGGACAGGGCCGAACCCAATTGGTCCTGAGCAGCCTGAAACTTTTGCAGGGATTGCGGATCCAGGTTGTTAGCGTTAATCTGCACGGAAGTTGCTTTGGCACGGGCCTCAATTACCTGGGTAAGAGTTGACTTTTCAAAGTTAGCATATCCTTTTACCGTGTTGACCAGGTTGGGGATCAGATCTGAGCGACGCTGATATACGTTTTCGACCTGAGCCCATTGTGATTTGACTGCTTCGTCCAGACTGACCATCTTATTGTAACCGCAACCGGTCAGAAAAGGGGTGAGCGCCAGCATTAGTCCATAGACAAAGAATTTCCTTTTTTTCATCTGTGTATTTATTTAGTTGTTTTGTTGTGCATAAAGATAACAAAAAGCCTGCCATTATTTACCTGTAATAATTTTTTAAAATATTCTTAAAAATGGATTGATTGTTGTAACTTTACTATATAGATGATTATTTGTTAAAGTTATGGATTATGACGCTTGAAGAGTTCAGAAAAGATATCTTACAGGGTGTGCCCGAGACATTGCCTTCTTTCAAACTACGGGATTCTGATATTAGTCATGCTCCGCGGAGGAGGGACATTTTGTCAGTAGAGGAGAAAAAACTGGCATTAAAAAATGCACTGCGTTATTTTCCAGCATCCTTTCATGCCGAATTAGCTCCTGAATTTGCTATGGAATTGAAAAAATACGGACATATCTATATGTACCGGTTCAGGCCTGATTACAGGATATATGCACGTCCTATCCATGAATTTCCCTATCGTTCCGGGCAGGCGGCAGCGATTATGGTGATGATCAGTAATAATCTGGATGAAGCGGTAGCACAGCATCCGCATGAACTGATCACATATGGGGGGAACGGCTCTGTATTTCAAAATTGGATTCAGTACCGGCTAACCATGAAATACCTGGCTGAGATGACGGATGAACAAACGCTGATTCTTTATTCCGGACATCCACTGGGGCTCTTTCCATCACATAAGGAGGCACCCAGGCTGGTGATTACCAACGGGATGGTTATACCAAATTATTCATCTCAGGATCTTTATGAAAAGTTTAATGCGCTGGGGGTTACCCAATATGGTCAGATGACGGCCGGTTCATTTATGTATATCGGTCCGCAGGGGATTGTTCACGGGACAACCATTACGGTATTGAATGCCGGGCGTAAGATATCGGGAGAGAAGGAAAACATGCGCGGAAGGTTGTTTGTTACCTCCGGACTGGGAGGGATGTCCGGTGCCCAGGCAAAAGCAGCTGTCATTGCCGGAGCTGTCGGGGTGATTGCCGAGGTAAATCCCAAAGCTATCAGGAAACGGCTGGAACAGGGCTGGCTCAATGAGATGTATGATGATCTGGGCCAGGTGATCAAACGTATGGAGGAAGCACGACAAAGGAAAGAGCCTGTGTCTATCGGATATGAAGGAAATATTGTTGATCTATGGGAAACTTTAGCAGAAAAAGGAATACAGGTAGAGCTGGGATCAGACCAGACTTCTTTACATAATCCTTATGCAGGAGGATATTATCCGGTGGGTTTGAGTTTTGACGAAGCCAATCGTATGATGGTGGAAGATACGGACCGGTTCAGGGAGAAGGTCCGCGAGTCATTGTGCAGACAGGTAAAAGCTATCAATGAAATGACTGCAGGGGGAATGTATTTCTGGGATTATGGAAATGCTTTTCTTTTAGAATCAGGCAGGGCAGGAGCTGATGTTTTCAATCCGGATGGTTCTTACAGATATCATTCGTATGTAGAAGATATCATGGGACCCTTTTTCTTTGATTATGGTTTCGGCCCGTTCCGCTGGGTATGTACCTCTGCTGATCCGGCAGACCTGGAAAAAACAGACAGGATAGCTGCAGAGGTAATGGAGGAGATTGTTGTCAGTGCTCCTGCAGAAATAATTAATCAGATGAAGGATAATATCCACTGGATCCGGGAAGCAGGGAAAAACAGGCTGGTAGTTGGCTCACAGGCCCGGATTCTTTATGCTGATTGTGAAGGCAGGGTGAAAATTGCCCGGCGTTTTAACGAAGCAGTCCGTAATGGTATATTGTCCGCGCCGGTGGTTTTGGGCAGGGACCATCATGATGTCTCCGGGACAGATTCTCCTTTCAGGGAGACATCCAATATCTATGACGGTAGTATGTTTACTGCTGATATGGCTGTTCAGAATGTGATCGGCGATGCTTTCCGGGGGGCAGCCTGGGTCTCCTTGCATAATGGCGGCGGAGTAGGCTGGGGAGAAGTAATCAATGGAGGGTTTGGCATGGTGCTGGATGGCTCAACCGAAGCTGATCAAAGACTGGAAAGAATGCTGTTCTGGGATGTGAATAATGGCATTGCCCGGAGAAACTGGGCAAGAAACAAAGGAGCCATGTTTGCCGTCCGCAGGGAAATGGCCCGTACACCCCAATTATGTGTTACGGTGCCTTATATTGCTGATGACCGGCTTATTGCTGATGTAATTGGAGAAAAATGATATGATCAATAGAAAGAATAAATATTTTTTTGTTTTACTCATTGTCATCGTGAGGATGTCTTTTTCGTGTAGCCAGGAGAAAATGTCAATCCCCCTCAACGGAACCTGGCATGTCGAAGAAAATAGCCAGTTATTTGGTACCCAGCATTATGATGCCCGGATTACTCAGATTGACAGTACCCGATTGGAAATTACTAATTTCTACAATTTAGGCAGTGATACTTATGTAAATGCTTCCCTGGATCAACTGGCCATTCTTATAGAAAAACAGAACATTGGCGGGTATATTATTCAGGGAACAGGGAAGGTTAAGAGTGACTATAAAAGCATTACCTTTAAGTATACTGTCAATGACGGTACCGTTGAAGATCCGGTTATTGCACAGTTTAAGAGGTAGTGAGCCTGGTCTTAAAAGATTATTTCTCGAACATCAGGGGATGGGGTCTTCCCATCAAGTGATGCAATTAATTCTGCAATTCCAATGTTCCGGCCTTTTCGGATAAATCCTTTTGCAGTTTGCAGGGGATGTATTTTGATTAGTCTTTTTGAATTAATACCACGGCATAACAGGCTATTCCTTCTTCTCTTCCGGCAAAACCCATCTTTTCACTGGTGGTTGCCTTTACCGATATAGTTTCTAACGGGGTATGCATGATTTCTGAAAGATTTTGTCTGATGGATGAAATGAATGTTTTGATTTTGGGGTTTTCCAGAACGATCGTAGAGTCCATATTTATGATTCTGAATCCTTTTTCCAGGACCATTTCTATGGTTTTTTCCAGGAAGGCCCGGCTTGGCATGTTATGATAAGCAGGATCGGTATCGGGAAAATAATCTCCGATATTTCCAAGAGCCGATGCTCCCAGCAAAGCATCTACTATGGCATGGATCAGTGCATCTCCATCAGAATGGCCTTTGGTGCCTTTGTGATGAGGTATGGATATGCCACCAACCATGAGCTGTCTGCCCGGTGCGAGGGGATGGACATCATACCCAAAGCCTGTGCGCAGTATCATGAATTAGTCTTTTTCTTATTTTGTTTTTTGAACGAGTCGAAATCAAATAAAAGGGTGAACCGTAAGGTGCCTGCCAGGGGATTGTTCTGGTACACAGGGATGAGATAGGAGAAATCCACGGCAAATACATTCAATCGCAGCCCCAGTCCCATAGTGAAGTATTTCCGGTTTCCTTTGGTTACATATTCGTGAAAATATCCCCCGCGGAGAGCCAATAGTTTATTATACCAGTATTCGACACCTATGGAGTAAGTGAATTCATGCAGTTCTTCCCTGAACCCTCCCGGGGCATCATAGAAAGAATGGAGCATTCCTACCGGGACGGAAACATTTGGATCCATCCCGGCAATAATTGTGCCGGATGTATCATACCGTGGTGGGGTAGGCACCAGCAATTTGTTAAAATCAACGGCCAGGTTGATTTTATTGAATTTATCCAGATTTATTCCCATACTTCCACCTACGCGGAGGTTTATCGGGATAAAATCGGGACTCTGATTTGGGGTGTAAGACATTTTTGTGCCGATATTGGAAATGTTAACACCAAAAGCAGCATCTCCATTTTTATCACTGATTGTAATATCTCTGTGATAATAAGTTGATATATCTGCGGCGAAAGAAGTGCCGGGTTTGGTGTCTGTTCCGTCTGCCCCTGTGCCTCCGGTAAGATCAGAGTAGATAAAGCGAAAAGCGATAGCGGAAGAAATTTCATCAGAAAAAGCCCTGGCGTAAGCTGCATCTACTGCAAACTCGTTGGGATTGAAATTACGGGTTGTGTTCCCCCAATCATCTGTAAAAACAATATTCCCTAATGAAAAATAACGAAGGCTCATACTTACTGTCTGTAAACGGTCGATTCTCAAATAACCTGCAAGATAGGTCAGATTGATATCATTGACGAGGTTTCTTAACCATGGCGAATAAGAAAGGGCAATACCTCCACTGCCATTTATAAAAGCATATTTTGCCGCATTCCAGTGTTGAGAGTTGATATCCGGAGTGGTAGCTACACCTGCATCTCCCATGCCACCAGCCCTTGAGTCTGGAGTAATGGTCAGAAAAGGAACCGCTGTCTGGATGGCATTTATCTGTCCGGCTAATTCACTCCTGGAAATTTGTGCAAAAAGAAACTGTAGACTACCAATGATTAGTCCCATTAATACAAAAAGAAATTTTTTATTGATCATTCCTGATTCATTTGGATTACAAAAATACAAAACAACCTTATTTTTTTTAGAATTTAATGAATAATTATTAATTTTCCGCTTCCATTTACTTGCGTACCATTCATTGAACGTATAATTACCTGAAAAACGTATATCCCTGCAGCTGCTTTTTCCCCGTCTGCATTCGTTCCGTCCCAACGGATAGGATCGATGGTGTATCCGTCAGCCCATTGGTGGGAAGTGAGAATCCGTATCAGGTGGCCGGAGAGATTAAAAATACGAATTTGTATATTCAGCTCATTATCACTTAGGTTGTGGTCGAATGTGAAAAAAGTTTTATCATGGAAAGGATTCGGATAATTCCGAATGTTTTCAAGGGTACTTGTTTGTTGTTTGTTAACGTGGAAAGACAGGGTAGCTTCTGACGAATTATTGTAATTATCCCAAACTTTAAATCGGATAGTATGTAACCCCGGTGAGAGGTTAAAGAAAGGGTATCTAATCGTTCCTTTCCGGAAGCTGTTCATTTCGTAAGTGAAGTAATTATTTAATATAACCGGGGTGGTTTCCTGGTCGTCCAGGACAGCGACGATATCATGACCAATCCCATTGCCAACTGTATTGATGCCTCCTTCATCTTCTATAGAAGCAAGAAATACGGGATTCTCATCGGCCAATCCGCCCTCCCGGAATAAAGTATCGTTTAAAAAAAGTTTCACTTCCGGTCCGGTAATATCAGGGGTTGGATGATCAGAAAATCCTCCAACAAGGATGTCTTTGAATGCTCCTGCTGCATCATAACCGTTATCTAAGGTGGCGTAATAATTGAATTTTCCATACCCAATATTGTAGGATATATCTTTGGGAACAATAAAGGTGAAATGGAAGAGTCCGTTCTGTATTTCTGCCTTGCCATTAAAAAGGATATTGTCCTGTAATGTAAATGTCATAGTGGGTGTGTTATCGTTACCGAGTGTTGTGATGTTTCGGGCTTTATCAAAGATCGAAGGGAAAAGGATCCCGTTTATCTCAGGCAGAAATGTACCTGCTTCATCTTCTACATGTCCGGATATAGTCACGAGGTTTAATGCTTTTAGCGTATCAAAAGGAAGGGTTACCGGTACTCCGTTTATGGAGTCGGTAACTATTTTGTATTCAGGATAAGCCAATCTAAGTGCCGGGTCACCCAGTAAGGTGAAGTTTCTTTTGTTTATTCCGGAACCTGAGGCATTTTTTGTCAGACGCAGGGCATCCCCCAGAGTATTGGGCTTGTTTAGTTCGTTATGAGAAAAAATATATTTGTAAAAATATTGATTTAATTCAAAATTAGGACTTGAATAAACCAGTCGCGTGGTTGTCAGCAAAGCGATCCCTCCCCCGTTAGGATTGAGAAGAACCATCTCCCCTGCAGAGGTTTTTGGGGTAATCATGCCATTGGCATCAATATCTACATTGTCAAAGCGACTGAATTCACAAGTTGCTGTTACAAACAATGGCAAACGGGGTGTGTTTGTCCAGGAGTTAATGTCACTAATCCCCAGTATATTTTCATGGGCCAGCCCCCTTTCGTTTCCATGGCCAACGTAATTGAAAATCAGCATGCCCCGTTCAATTTTTTCATTAATGGCTTTGTTGACATCGGGATATCTGGCTCCGTTAGCCGTGGAGGTCTGTTGATAAGCATCCAGGTAAATCTTGTCAACAACATAAGAAGGATTATTGGTTTCTATGTAAGATGCCAGTTTATCAGCGTCTTTCATATGTATGTTGTTATCCTCATCATCACCAACAAAACAAATATTATTGTGCCAGTCCCCCATTGCTTTTTTAGAAGTATAGCGTTTAATTTTATCAACAATAATTTGTGCTTCTTTTGGAGTGGAGACCGGGAATCGGCCGATACCAATATCAACCAAACCGGTAACTCCTCCTTCATTGTCATCAAGAATTCCGAAGAAATCATCCGATACAAATGATTGTGTGGGAGTCAGTGAATTGGGGGACTGATAGGTAAGTATAAAATTTGTATTTTCTTCACTTATGTCTTTGTTGTCAAAGGAACCATCTCCCAGCAGTAATAGGTATCTGGGCTTTTCTTCTGTTGTCTGTGCTCTGTCATAAAACATCTTCATAAAATTACGGATGGCAGAAATATCTCTGGAACCTGATGAAAATTCATTAAAAATCTGTGCAGGGGTGACCACGGTTACTGACATTTGATCGTGTGAGTGATGGAATTCTGCCAGCTCATTGGCCTGGTCCAGAAAATCAGGAGGACTAATGATAACCATTTCTATCAGGGGAAGACCATGCAAATTCTGATTTGGAAGATTCTTTTTTACTAATTCCGGCGAAGGAAAATCTGTGCCCGAGAAAGCAATAAACTCTTTTAATGTATCTGTATGCAAGCGGAAATGAAGGAGACTTCCTTCCTTCCTTGTTTCTATCTTTCTGACCTTGTGTATGTCTGTAATATCCCACACCCTGGTATTATTGTCTTGTACCTGCAAAGAAAATTCAGAAATCCTGCCCGGAGAAACTGAATGGATATCTCTGAAGGACATCTCGTTGTTAATCATCTTGAGATTGCTGCGTACTTGTATGTTAATATAGTCCAACCATGCCCTGGAATGGAGCTGATCTTCATTATTGTATGAGATGATTATGGGTATTTCTTCACCAGGAGAGGCCAGAGAATATTCTCTTATGCCTGCTTTGGCATACGCTGATGTATAACTGTAAATGTTTACAGGAGACACTCCTATGGGTGTAAGTTGAGTTCCGACTGCTTCAATCCTGAAATAGGAAGTCTTTGATGACCTGGCGATGACCCTTACTTTTATTCGAATGAGACTATTATCGGTCTTGTTGGGAAAAGTAAAATCATACCGGTTGGACTCCAGGGTATTAAGAGGTTCATACCATTCCCTGCCCGAATGAATAAGATTTTCTTTGTTTATTTCATGATATGCATAATCATCAAAAGTATTGGTCGTATAATCCGGTGTGGAATCTATGTGGTTTTCGGCAGAGATAACTCTTCCCGTTTCTTCATTTGAAGTAATAAAGTAATAAGCTCCGTCATCATATAAATGAAGTTTGTGTATAAACATAGAGTCCTGAGCGGAATAAACCCATTCCAAAGGCCCTGTTGCATAAAATAGAAGGTAATCACTCTGATTAAATACATTGTCTGATCCTTTATTCATCCAGAAGGGGACTTCCTGAAGATCATCAGGATGCGGAATATTGTTGGCTTCAGGAAGCATCCCTCCGCCATTGCCGAAGATATGAGGATGAGCAGGATCCGGGATCCCCATATCCACCAAATCCTGATATGTGATTTTATAAATGCCACTTTTTACTATTTTTACCTTTACCCAATAACCGGTAGCAAGTATAGAAGCAGACACATAAGCGTTTGATCCGGAGAACTTTTTTTGTGGGCCATAATATCCGGAATCATTTGATATCCCTTCTTTTTCTTCACTTTGAGGGTAACTATCTGACGGATAAAAGACGAAGAGGTAAGTAAGTAACACAGATAGTATGGAGATATTTTTTAGCATAAAGGTGTTTCAGACAAAAATATATTTTTGTAGTGAACCGTTCTATAAGACTGATTTATTTTCTTCTTTTTGGATAGGTAAACGTAATAATATTATGAATATTGTTATTTTGACTGCATAGATTAAGGGATATACGGTGAAAAAAATATTTTTCATATCATTAACTATGATTGGCTTATTGGATCCTTTTATGACTGATGCTCAGGATCCTATCTTTTCTCTTCCGTTTGTTCAGAAATTATACATTAATCCGGCTTTTGCCGGGGCAGGGAATGGTCAGGTAGGCATGGGGTTCCGAAATCAGTTTCCGGGAAATCCGGCACGGTATATTACTTCCATGGTTTCCTGGGATCAGGCTATTGACTTTATACACGGGGGCGTAGGTGTCACATTAATGCATGACAAAGCAGGCCAGGGAACTTTTTCAAATACCAGCCTGTCAGCTTTGTATTCTTATCATCTACGTATTTCGGGAAATCTGTTTCTGAACTCGGGTTTTCAGTTTTCCCTTTATCAGAATTATCTGAATACCGGAGATTTGATATTACCGGATATGATTTCTCCTGCCCAGGGGGTTGTTTATCCCTCTGATGAGTTGATTCTCTCTGAAAAAAAGATTTTTCCTGATTTTTCGGTTGGTTTCCTGCTTTTTGGAAAGAACTGGTTTTCGAGTTTATCAGCCTGTCATTTGATGGAGCCCTATCAGTCTTCTACGAAAACGGATATGACAATCCTACATAAAAAGTATTCTTTTTTATTTGGATATGTGATGGAGCAGAATCACAAGAATAATACTTCCATTTACTCCTGGGCGGGGATGTTCCAACAGGGAATCAGTCACCAGGGATTGATAGGATTACAAATGAAATATTATATAGTCGCAGGAGGCATCAGCTGGAAAAAAATTTTTGGAAATCATTCTGATATTGTCGTTTTTTCTTTGGGTTTTGTAACCCAAAGACTAAAAATTTCGTATAGTTACGATGCCTATGTTGGAAGAATTCATGCTTCTCCGTCAGGAGGGGCACATGAAATTGGGCTGAATATTCAACTTGGCCACGAGAAAAATACAGAAGGAAATGAAACAATAAATTGGCCAATATTTTAGTTATTTAAAAATAATACGTATTTTTGTTTGAATAATAATTTTTATATTTGATTTACAAATAACTGGTTTTAAAAAAATTTGGTTATGCGCATTGGTTTAAGAACAAGAGCAGCTGTTATTCCGGTCATCTTAACCGGTTTTGCATTTTTAACCTCCTGTGGTTTGTTGGGGGGCGGAAAAAGTGATGTTTCCCCTACTACAGGTTGGAAGTATAATAACCCGGATAATGGCGGGTTTGAAGTAAAGTCAGCTATTGAACAACCCACCGGACCCGGTCTGGTTTTTATTGAAGGAGGCACTTTTACGATGGGCAGGGTGGAGCAAGATGTGATGTTTGATTGGAATAATATCCCCAGACGGGTAACAGTAAATTCCTTTTATATGGATGAAACCGAGGTTAGAAACGTTGATTACAGGGAGTACCTCTATTGGTTGGCGAGGGTATATAAAAGCTATCCTGAAGTTTATCGGCAGGCTTTGCCTGATACGTTGGTATGGCGGAGCCCTTTGGCATATAATGAACCTTATGTGAAGTATTATTTCCGCTATCCTTCTTACAATGACTATCCGGTGGTTGGGGTAAACTGGCTACAAGCCAATGATTATTGTTCATGGCGTACCGACAGGGTGAATGAAAAAATATTGATAAACGAAGGGATACTTAGTCCTGATCCAAATCAGACAGATGAAAACAATTTTAATACGGAAGCTTATCTTGCAGGTCAATATGAAGGAATGGTTAATCAAAACCTTCCCAGCCTAAACCCCAATAAAGAAGAAAGGCGCGTTAGCATAGAAGATGGAATATTGCTTCCGGCATACCGTTTACCTACAGAAGCTGAATGGGAATATGCTGCCTTGGGCTTGATCGGGAATACCTTTGAAGAACGTTTGTATGAACGGCGTTTGTATCCATGGGATGGTCATTATCTGAGAAATGCTTCCAGAAAATACCGGGGAAGATTTATGGCTAATTTTGTTAGAGGAAACGGAGATTATATGGGAATTGCAGGTGATCTGAATGACAATGCAGCCATTACAGCCCCGGTGAAATCGTATTGGCCTAATGACTTTGGACTCTATTGTATGGCAGGTAATGTAAATGAATGGGTAGCAGACGTGTATCGTCAGTTTAATAATATAGAAGTAAGTCCGTTAAATCCTTACCGGGGAAATATTTTTAAAGTACTCGTTAAGGATCAGGATGGGAATGTAGCTGAGAAAGACAGTCTGGGTCATCTGCGATATCGTGAGGTAACTCCTGAAGAAGTAGCTAACCGGTATAATTATCAGAAAGCAGATTACAGGAATTATAAAGATGGTGATCTGCAATCCAGCGTTGCCGATGACTGGACGAGTGAAGACACAAAAGGTACGCGCAGAATGTATGCCCAGGATGCACAAAATAATGACTTTACCACACTTGTGAATGATAACGCCAGGGTTTATAAGGGAGGGTCCTGGATGGACCGTGCTTATTGGCTGATTCCCTCTACCAGAAGATTTCTGGATGAAAAAAGTGCCAGGGCAGACATCGGGTTCCGTTGTGCTATGACACGTGTCGGGAGTCCTGCAGGATTCTGATAGATTTTTGATGAAAAAAATATTTATAAGCCTCATTATTTTTTATAATGAGGCTTATTTTGTTGCAAATGAATAATAGAGAAGTATATAATATATTTAGCCGTTTCCCCAGAGTGACAATAGATTCCAGAGAATGTCATAGGGGGTGCTTATTTTTTGCTTTAAAAGGAAACCATGCAGATGGGAACCATTTTGCCGAAGCAGCCCTGAGAAAAGGTTGTGCGTATGCCATCGTTGACAACCCGGAGGTTGTAAAAGACGTAAGATACATTCTGGTAAAAGATACACTTAAGACATTGCAGGACCTTGCCCGGGAACATCGCAGACAATTAAACATTCCGGTCATTGCCATCACCGGAACGAATGGGAAAACAACGACCAAGGAGCTTGTAAAAAATGTTCTGACTAAAAAATACAGGGTGACCGCTACCAGTGGAAATTATAATAATCATATTGGTTTGCCTCTGACTCTGTTAAATGCATCTCCTGCCACTGATGTCCTGATTGTCGAAATGGGAGCAAACCATCCGGGGGAGATTGCTGCCTTATGTGCTATTGCCAGACCATCCTACGGACTGATTACGAATATAGGAAGAGCCCATCTTGAAGGTTTTGGAACCATTAAAGAGATTATTAAGACAAAAACGGAATTATATACTTTTTTACGTACGAGGGGAGGGATTATTTTTTATCATTATACTGATGAAACGTTAAGAAATGAATTAAAAAAGGAAGACAAAAAAATATCCTATGGAGCGGATGACCATGCAGATTTCCGTTTCAGAGGCTCTTTG
This sequence comes from uncultured Rikenellaceae bacterium, assembly GCA_964383915.1. Taxonomy (GTDB): domain Bacteria; phylum Bacteroidota; class Bacteroidia; order Bacteroidales; family VadinHA17; genus DRPN01. The sequence goes on along the minus strand of CAYLJE010000025.1, from coordinate 5,422 downwards.
GCGGATCCTTTTCTGAAATTTACATGGGAGAGTCTCTCCGGAGACCGGTTACTAGATACCAGGTTGTATGGACATTATAATTTTGAGAATGTCATGGCAGCCATTGCAATCGGATCATATTTTAATGTAGATGAAGATGATATCATGGAAGCTGTCACGAATTATGTGCCAGATAATATGAGATCACAACTACTTAAGACGGATAGAAATACGGTAATCTTAGATGCTTATAATGCTAACCCAACAAGTATGTGGGTTGCTCTTGAGGAGTTTTTTGCACAACCTGCCAGGAAGAAAGCACTGATTCTGGGGGATATGTTTGAATTGGGGGATGAGACCGTAGAAGAGCATGATAAAATCCTACAAACGATTATGCAAAAGAAATCCTTACATGACAAAATATTTCTGGCGGGAGAAACATTTTACATGTTAGCAAGAAAATACGGACTTCTTGCTTTTCCCGAGGTGCAGTCTTTGTATGATTATTTAATGAAACATCCCTTGCATGATTATCTTATCCTGGTAAAAGGGTCAAGGTTGATGAAATTGGAAAATCTTCTTCCTGTAATTACTTAGTGAGAAAGCAAATCATTTACAATTTTGGCTGATAATTTATGGATCTGTTGGAAAGATTATGGGATTACGATACAGGGACTGTTCCTTAAATGGTGTGAGTCTGTTATTTTTCCCGGCCAATGGTTTGTTTCTCTAAGAATCGACTTTGAAAAGTGGGATATTCTCCCGCCATTTTCAGGAAAATATCGAGGGGAACGATCTTATAATCTTTTCCCAGGTTTTTCAATATATTGATAACTTTATTAATATCGTTCCATTGACGGACATGCAAGAGTAAAAAATAAGGTCGTTTTATGTTCATCCGCGCCAGCTCTTTCAGATCACTTATCGCATCTTTAACAGATCGGTCAGGGGAGAGATAATAATCAAAAGAAATAAACGGAATTTTATTTCTTACAGCATAAGTATAAGAAGGGGCATACCCGTTTATGAACCCTATGGCTTCCGGCATATGACGATAGTATTCATCCACAATCTTTTCAGGAAGTTCGGTATTTCCCTTGATTGTTGATCCTTCGGAATAGTCCATAATCTCAAAAACGTTTAAGTCGAGGGATTTCATCATGGAATAAGCGGAGTCCAGTAAAACAGGAAGAATAGGTTCAGGAACTGCTTTCGGATAAATATAACCGGGACCTGATAATGAACCTATGAAAAAGTCTTGCGGTGTTGCCTGGGCATAAAAATATTCCAGCATAACGGGTGCAATCCAGGACCAGTTCATGGTAACTTCCCAGGCATAAGGGATTTTTCCCCGTCCGGGCTGATTCCAGGCTCCCAATCCGAGGCAATCGGTTTGAACACAGGAAATATATATCCTTTTTCGTGGTTTATATTTTTTCCTCTTCTGAAGATGATGGTTGTTATGGAAAGAAAACCCCCGTTCAAGCGGAATATGGTGCATAAAACTAATATTTGGTAACGTATGTAGTCCCTCTACCCTTAAGCCATACCGTGAAGCCAGCTTTACGTAATCTCTTTCCTTGTCTTTGGTATATACGTGCCATCCATAAACGACCGATAAAGGTTTATAAGAAGAAATAATTTCCTTTGCAACATTATATTCAGCAGTATCAGAACTCTTGGTGGAAAGATCGGTAAAAAAGGCTTTGTTCATAATGCCCCAGTCAGCAATACCGGATTTTCTGATTTTTCCTGATTCTCCACCAAGCCATACCAGCATATTCTGGTTACATTGCTTCCCATACTGTTCAAAGGATCGGCGATAAAGTTCATGGTTGCTTTTCTGATTAATTGATCCTCTTAAGTCCTCCAGTAATGGCAATCCTGCGTTTTCAACCAGGGGAATGAGATCTTCTGAAACAACAACCCCGTCCTTCAGTCCTGCAAGTGTGAATGCAAGATCCAGTGTGGCTGGTTTGTTTTTGTCCCAAACAATATATCCCTTGAATTTATTTTTGAAAATTTTTATTGTCTCGGAAAGTGTTTGAATTCGTTGAAAAGTAAAATTCTTTTTTTCCTCCAGATAATGATAAAAATCTTCAGTAAAATGATAGTCCCACCATTTTGGATATATGAAATATAGCTCAGGCCCTTTTCTGTTTACCAGCCCCTGGATGCTTAACAGGAATGCCTGAACATCCAAATCTCCCTGAACTTCCCAGTTGTCAGTTAGCCGGGTAATCCAGGCCTCCCGATATCCTTTTCGTTTAAAAGTGTAATGATATTTATTTTGTAAATCCCGGGAAGAAAAAGTAATGATCAGTTGTAGAATACTATCACGGGCTGTCAGTTTGAACAGATCATTTTCTTGCATAAGATATGTTCCCTGAGATGTAAGCAGAGGATATGTTTTTGTCAGTTTTAATTCTTTTTGAATTGTATCTGTTCGTATTTGTCCGGTAACATTGGAATTTACAGGCATTCTTATGCCTAAAAAAACATTTACCGGGAAAACCCTGTCATGGATATGCCAAAAATACTGACCACTATCCGGGGAAATATTTAAAGTGTCTTTATGTGTTTTATCACCTGATCCCCAGATAAATATAATTTTATTGTTGTAGTTGTCAGCTCTTTGGAACTCAAGTGTTAGTGATTCATAAAGCTCTATTGGAGTACTTTTTTCTTTAATTAATATCCATTTACCAATGTAACTATCAAAAGGGTTACTGAGAATATTCTGAAAAAGGGATAAAAAAACAGCGAAGAACAGGAAATATCTTTTTACCATTTGAACAAAAAATATTAATATCTGTTTAACCAGCGATAACGGCGTGCATTATCTCCAAATTTTGCAACAAACATAAACTCATGAGAGCCAAAACTAAAACGGCGTAATTCCGATAGCGCATAGTCAAAAGCATAACCAAAATAGTAATTCTGGTATTTTATCCCTCCCAAAATGGTTAATGCATCTCCACTACGGTAGGCAAGTCCCCCCCAATAGGTGTCTTTGTAGTACAAAATAGTTGTAATAGTAGCCTGGAAACTTTTAAGGTCATCGGATGATTTTAATAGAACATTGGGCCTTAATGAAAAATCATTGGCCATGTTAAACCGGTAGCCCCCCATAATATAATAATGCCGGTAAAGTTGGTAGCCGTTATTCCCCGTTTTTCCAAGTTTAATAGCAGACTTGAATAAATTCATTACTGAAAATCCGGCATAATAATCGCGGGTCATATAATAAGCTCCGAAATTTGCATCGGGGATGAATAATACCTTATCGTAATTATTCAAATAAGTGTCTCCAGGATCCAGGACAAAAATATCATCTTCATTAATTTTAAACTGGAAAGCATTTACAGAAAGACCAAAGGAAAGCTGAGATGTTCTCATTGGGATATGGTAAGCATAAGTGAACTGGAATCCATTTCTGTTAATAATTCCATTCCGGTCGTTAAAAAAGTATCCACCCAGTCCGACTCGTCCTCCGCGGGAAGGATGTCTGACTTTTCGTCTTACGAATGTAGATTTGGAGATATAGCTTCTTTTTAGTAATCTGGTTTGAAAACTTAGAGCATGGGTGGCAGGTGAGTTAGGGATACCAACCCATTGTTCACGAGCAGTAAGATTTACGGAGGTATAGCCATCACTACCTGCCAGGGCAGGATTTAGAAGAAACTTATTCATGAAATACTGGCTGTACAAAGGCAATTGCTGTCCTCGTGAAATAATTCCACCAGTGAGTATTATTATAAAGGTCAATAAGACAAATTTTATGTTACGCATATCAATAATTTATACAAAGTTTATCTAATAATTGTAATATTTCCAACCAATGGCTTTGTCCCATTACCTAAATCAATGATGTACTGATATGAATCCATAGGTAATATTTTTCCTTTATATGTTCCATCCCACGGGCTTGGATATCCTTCTAAGGAGTGGAAGATATGTTTTCCCCAACGAGTGTAAATATCCACTTTAACATGAGGATACATTTCAATGTTTCCAATACGCCAGGTATCATTATGACCGTCCCCATTGGGTGTGATTACCGTTGGAATCCGCAAACAGGATGTTCCTGCATAGTTCAGGTCAATGTCCTTGCTTTCTGTACACAGGTTGCCATCTGTAACCGTAACGGTATAGGTCCCTGCAACCAGTCCGGTGACCGACGCTCCCGATTCTCCGGTTGACCACATGTATGAATAGGGTGCAGTACCTCCGGAAACCGTAACTTCAATAGCTCCATTGGCTTCGTCGGCACAAGTCGGATTGGTGACGTTTTCAGTGATTACGATAGGATCCGGCTGCGTGATGGTGTAGCTTTCCGAGATACGGCAACCATTAACGTCCGTGATAGCTACTGAATAGTTCCCTTCTGTAAGAGTTGACTGATCTTGTGTATCAGGTACCAGCCCACTACCGTCATTGGTGGTCCATGCAAAGGTGTAAGGAGATGTCCCGCCTGTGACTGTCAGGAGAATGACTCCGTCATTTCCCCCATGACATTTTACACCGGAAATTTGAGGTGTAACTGTGAGAGGCTGAGGCTCAGTAATAGTAAGGGTATCTGTCATGGCTTCACAACCATTGTCATCAATAACTTTCAGATAGTATTTTCCGGGACTCAATCCGGAAATATCTTCATCCACTGAAATTACATTATTGTTATTAATCCAGTTATAGGTGTATGGAGTAACTCCTCCGGATATGGTTACATTTATTGAACCGTCCGTGGCCCCATTACAGCTAACTCCATTGATTTCGTCAACTTGTATCATCAGTTCTGTTGGCTCCGTAATACTTACGGTATCTGAGGCTGTGCATCCATGACCGTCGGTCACATCTACATAATAAGTGCCGGCGGAGAGTCCGGAAGCAGTTTCCGTTGTCTGACCATCACTCCACAAGTAAGCATAGGGCGTTGTTCCCCCGCTTACCGTTACGGTTGCTGAACCATCAACACGGCTGTTACAACTAACGTTGGTAGAGTCTGAAAGTGTTACGACAAGAACCGCCGGCTCCGTAATGGTAATTGTATCTGAAGTATAACATCCATTGGCATCGGTCACATCCACAAAGAAGGTACCGACAGCAAGTCCGGAAGCTGTGGGTGTTGTCTGACCGTTACTCCAAACATAGGTGTAAGGTTTAGTGCCTCCGGTAACAGTAACCGTTGCTGATCCGTTAGCGCCTCCGTTGCAGCTTACGTTTGTTGAATCGGTGATTGTTGCAACAAGCGCATCGGGCTGGTATACGGTGTAGGTCGCCGAATCGGAGCACCCGTTTGCGTCGGTGACGGTGACGGTGTAATCCCCGGCGATCAGGCCGGAGATATCCCCGGAAGAAGCTCCGTTGTCCCAGCTGAAGGTATAGGGTGTTGTTCCGCCGGAGACCGTCAGATCGATGGCTCCGTTGGCATTGCCGTTGCAGT
>CAYLJE010000024.1:25118-26538 GCA_964383915.1 uncultured Rikenellaceae bacterium | reverse complement strand
TCCCGACAAATCGGGACGCAAGCCTCGAACTCGAACATTCTGAATCAAACACTGATTTTATGGACAGACTCTAAATAATGCCAATTTTCTTCCCCAGCTTGTTAAATATCTCCAGCACATGGTCCAGTTCTTCCTCTGTATGGGTAGCCATATAACTGGTACGGATGATGGCCTGATGCGGAGGCACTGCCGGGCTGATCGCCGGGTTGGCAAATATCCCGTTATCAAAAAGAAGTTTCCAAAAGACAAAACAATCTTCATCTTCTCCAATCATGAGAGGAATAATCGGAGTATTACTCTTGCCGGTATTAAATCCCATACTATCAAACCCTTCCTTCATCTTATGCGTATTCTTCCAAAGCTGTTGTATCCGCTCCGGTTCAGACTCGATAATATCAAGGCTGGCTATTACGGCAGCTACAGCAGACGGAGGCATACTGGCACTGAATATCAAAGACCTTGCGAAATGTTTAACATAATCTATAATATCCTGGTCTGCAGCGACAAAACCACCCAGGGAAGCGAATGATTTACTGAATGTACCCATCACCACATCTATTTTGTCTTCCAGGTGCCAATATTCTCCTGTACCTTTTCCATGCTCACCGAGGACACCAAAAGCATGGGCATCATCTATATAAATATTGGCGCCATATTTCTCAGCCAGTTCAACAATCTTCGGCAGGTTCAAAATGGTACCTTCCATACTAAACACACCATCGCTAACAATCAGTTTACCGGCATCTTCCTGTTCATATAATTTCAGCACCCGTTCAAGATCCTCAAAATCGTTATGCCTGTATTTTATCACTTTCCCAAATGAAAGCCGGTATCCATCTACAATGGAAGCATGATTATCACGGTCCACAAAGACGATATCATTTTTCCCTACCAACGCAGAGATAGCCCCCTGGTTAGTCTGAAATCCAGTACTAAAACACAAAGCAGCCTCTTTCCCAACAAACTTTGCCAGACGTTCCTCAAGTTCCAGATGGATATCCAGGGTACCGTTTAAAAACCGGGAACCGGTACAGCCTGTACCATATTTCCTGGTGGCATTAATAGCTGCTTCAACTACTTTCGGATGGCCTGTAAGTCCCATGTAATTATTTGACCCGATCATGATCATTTTCCTGCCATCCACCATCACTTCACTCCCCGGACCGGATTGTATCGGATGAAAATAAGGATATAAGCCTTCGTCCATCACTTCTTGTGCCCTTGTAAAATTATGGCATTTGGTAAAAACGTCCATTTTCTAATATTTTTCAGAAAAATTTTTAAACTTATGTCATTTTTATTGCAGGCAAAGATAGAAACAGAAAGTAAAAATCAAAGCATACATTATCTTTTATTTTAATACTGCACCATTAAACACAAAGCTTCACAATGTGAATGAGTCAGCCTGCCGGCTGAAAAC
>CAYLJE010000024.1:3746-25018 GCA_964383915.1 uncultured Rikenellaceae bacterium | reverse complement strand
ATAAACTGATAAATATCCTTTTTTACCAAAGGACTTTTTTCTTTAATTTCAGTGGTGAAATCAAAAAAAGGATCAACGATGAAAACACTCAGACTCATTGCAAGAATTATTATCGGATCGGTATTTATTTTTTCCGGTTTTGTCAAAGGAGTTGATCTGACCGGATCAGCCATTAAGTTTCATGATTACTTCCAGGCTTTCCATCTGGATTTTTTACATTTTTCATCTCTCCCCCTGGCTATTATTTTTCCTGCCACTGAATTTCTAATCGGCATATCTCTACTCTTTGCTCTTAAACCAAAGACAGGAGCATGGGGAGTATTTTTATTCATGTTATTTTTCACCCCGCTGACACTCATTCTGGCACTGTTCAATCCGGTCAAAGACTGTGGATGTTTCGGAGATGCATTAGTACTTACCAACTGGCAGACCTTTTTAAAAAATCTCTTTTTGCTTACCCTGGCCATTTTTCTTTTTTTGCAAAGAAAGCATCTCACGGGCAGGTTGGAGGCGGGAAGCCAATGGGCCCTGCTTGGATTTTATCTCCTGACGTTCACAGGCTTCTCTCTATACAGTTACAACCACTTGCCCCTCATTGATTTCCGCCCATATAAAACAGGCACTAATATCCGGGAGAAGACGAGAATTCCCGAAGGAGCTCCCCGGGACGAGTATAAAACCACCCTTATTTATGAAAAGGACGGAATCCGAAAAGAGTTTACCCTGGATAACTTCCCGTGGCAAGATAGTACCTGGAAATTTATTAACCAGGAGTCGATCCTTGTTAAAAAAGGATATGTTCCTCCTATCCATGATTTTAGCATCATTCAACCTGATGGCACGGATATCACGGACAGGATATTATCCGACCCCGGTTACACTTTTTTACTTGTTTCTCCTGACTTATCCAAAGCCAACAAGAAAGGGTTACAAAGAGCCTATGCATTATCTCTTTTTGCTGCAGATCAGGGAGATCATTTTTATGTGATCACTTCTTCGGGTAAAGAGCTTATGGACAAGTTGGAGAATGAGGGATTTTCTTTCATTTACGGAAACACAGACGAAACCACCTGTAAAACGATCATACGTTCCAATCCGGGACTATTACTGATAACAGAAGGAACGATCCTGGGAAAATGGCATTATCATGATATTCCACAGCCGGCGCATTTTTCAAGTGATATATTATCATTACAACTATCCGGCATGCAAAAAAAATCAGATACCCTGTTATCTTTTGTATTGATTTTAGGATTACTTTTGTTTGCGACACTGGCATACATGATTCTACCTGCTGCCGGAAAAAACAAACAGGATGATTCAACATCTTTTTAAAAGAACAGTTTCAGCCATCCTGGTCTTATGGGGAGTGGTCACACTGATTTTTTTTCTTTTTAATGTTCTCCCCGGAGATGCCTCCCGTATGATGACAGGCCAACGTGCAGACAAAGAGACCATCGAAGCCATCCGTAAAGATCTTGGCCTGGACCGGCCTGTGGGGATGCAATACATTAAATATCTGAATGATCTGTCGTTTATTTCAGTTTTTAATGACAGAGACCCTGCCAGTTATTTTTATCTGGATCAGGACAAATACAGTCCTACTATCTCATTAGGGAAAATATCCGGATCTGCAGAGGTTGTTCTGAAATGGCCTTATCTGAGACGGTCCTATCAAAGTCGTCGCAACGTCACCGACATGATTCTGGAAGCTTTTCCAAATACACTGATACTGGCCGTAGCTGCCATTCTCTTTGCGAGTATTCTGGGCATTATCCTGGGCATCTTTGCTGCTTTGAAATCAAAAACAGTGGTTGACCGGCTCATCATTCTTTTTTCAGCGCTGGGGATGTCCCTCCCTTCATTTTTCGCTGCCATCCTGATCGGTTGGATTTTTTCCTATTTGCTGCATAATTATACAGGACTGAATCTTACCGGCAACCTGACTGAGATTGATGATCTGGGGCGCGGAGTTCATCTGGAGCTGAAAAACCTCGTTCTGCCGGCTTTCACGTTGGGAATTCGTCCTCTGGCAGTGGTTACACAACTTACACGGAATTCCATGCTGGATATTCTTTCAGAAGATTATATCCGGACAGCCAGGGCCTGTGGCCTTCCCAAAAGAAAAATCATCGGCAGGTATGCTTTAAAAAATGCATTGAATCCTGTCGTAACCGCTATCTCAGGATGGTTTGCCTCCATGATGGCCGGGGTTATCTTTATCGAATATATATTCGGATGGAAAGGACTGGGTTATCTGATGGTAGATGCATTAAACAATTACGATCTGCCTGTCGTCATGGGTTGTGTAATCACCATCGCGCTCATTTTTGTATCAATCAATATCCTGGTGGATATGACTTATGCCTGGCTTGACCCGAGGATCCGTTTTAAAAGTTGATCCGCAAGAAGGATTCGTAAGAAAAATTGGCGGAACGCGAAGGTGGAATTAAAATTTTTTAAAAAACTTACTGATATAATTTATATTTTTGATCTTTCATTTCATAAAAAACAAAAATATCATATCATGAGGAAAAACATTGTTGCCGGAAACTGGAAAATGAACAAAACGCTGCCTGAAGGTATTCAACTGGCAGAAGATGTAGAAAAATTAACTGCCCAGGGCCTTCCTGATCATACGGAGGTTATTATCGCTCCCCCGTTTATTCACCTGGCAGAACTGGCTAAGCGGATTGATACAACCCGGGTACATCTGGCAGCACAGAACTGTGCTTCAGAAACCGGAGGAGCTTATACAGGAGAAGTATCAACAGCTATGATCCGTTCCACAGGGGCAGAACATGTCATCATCGGCCATTCCGAACGCCGGCACTATTTTGGAGAAGTTAATGCTGTTCTGAAGAAAAAGATAGAACTCGCCATTGAAAATAACCTCTCTCCTATCTATTGCTGCGGAGAAGTGCTGAAAGAACGCAATGCCGGGAAACATTTTGACATTGTAAGATCCCAAATCTCCGAGGCCTTATTTTTTCTTTCTGAAAAAGAATTCTCCCGTATCATCCTGGCTTATGAACCGGTTTGGGCCATTGGTACTGGTGTAACGGCTACCCCGGATCAGGCTCAGGAAATGCACGCATTTATCCGTAATCTGATTGTAGAGAAATATGGCTCAGCGATAGCTGAAAACACAACCATTCTGTATGGGGGCAGCTGCAAACCCTCCAACGCCCGTGAACTATTCTCCAATACCGATGTTGACGGAGGTCTGATCGGCGGGGCTTCCTTAAATGCTCAGGATTTTTATGCTATCATTAAAGCAGTATAGGTGCGGGGGAGACAAGAACCAAGATAAAAGGCTAAAGACTAAAGTCGATGCATAGCGAAGATCCCGGCTTGCGGGGGATAAAAGTATTTTGATGTCAATGCTTAAAAAAGGCTGACTGTTTTCGGGATTGATTTCTTATCATATCAAATTTTGGGTTCGTAAGTAAATTTTTAATTCAGGATGACAGTTTATATCTTTAGCCAACCATTTCGAACCTTCTTTCAATGAGTTAAGTGTGGCATGACAATATTGAATCAAAGACAGACATTTTTATTCTACCGCGTATTATTTTTACTGATTTTAGGAGGTTCTTTCTATCCGGTCAGGGCACAACCAAACAAACCTTTTCCTACGGATACCCTGGCTTTTGCCGAGTCGTTTCATACTTTCATGTCAGCTTTCCCCCTAAATGAAAAACAGGAGCAGATGGTAACCCGTTTTATCAACATGGTAGCATCTGATTCCATGACAGTCTCTCCGGCAAACAGGAAACAGATTCTTTATACATTAAACCGTCTGAAAAGTCGTAAAGCCAGACAGGTTCCGCATTTTATCAATTATCTGGAGACCATCGAACTGCTATCGGACAAATACCCCGGGGAGGAATATTTTAATGCCTGGGAGAGAGGACTGATTGAATTGCTGAATAACAAACGTGTACAATTACGTTATATCCAAAGATACCTAACCGGGGTAATTGATTTTTTACAATACAACAGTTTATACTTAACCCCGGCACTTTCCTGGATAGTGAAACCAGTGCCTTTTAAATTTAAATATGATCATGGGTTTTATATTCTCCTCCCGAAAACAACGCTTACATGCCACGCACAACATGACAGTATAAATATTCTGGAGACTGCCGGTCGGTTTGAACCATATACTGGTACATGGTATGGTAAATCCGGGAAAGTAACTTGGGTCAGAGCAGGATATGAAGCAGATTCAGTATATGCAGAGTTACCTGCCTATAAGATTACGCTGACAAAACCGGGTTATCATGTTGACAGTGTTTCTTTCATTAATAAAACCTATCTTGGCAAGCCCGTTCTTGGGCAATTTGAGGACAAAGCCACGCGTATTTCATCCCCTGAAAAGGCTACTTATCCGAAATTCGACTCTTATGTTAAACGGTTTCAGATCAAAAATCTTTATCCTGATGTTGATTACGAAGGTGGCTTTTCCATGCAGGGGGCTGTAATCAACGGCACAGGGAATATCAACCAGTTAGCCTCTCTTCGTTTTTATCAACATGACACCATACGGCTTTTGGTAAAATCTATATTTTTTGCCATCCATAAGGACAGGATATCCGGCCGTGAAACATCTATTTCTTTTTATCTTAAAAAAGACTCTATCTTCCATCCCAATATTGCATTCACTTTTTATGTACCCACCCGTGAGGTGTCGCTATATCAAACGGACAACATCATGACTACGAGTCCGTATTATGACACCTACCACAACCTGAATATTACGGCCAACCGATTTGTCTGGTATATGGATAAACCGTTGGCTCTGTTTACCCGGCTCAGAGGTACCACTATTGGAGAAGGGCATTTCTGGTCAACCAGTTTCTTCAATGCCAACACATATTACAAGATGCAATATATGGAATCACAACATCCCTTATATCTGCTTAAAAAGTTTGCAGAATGGTATTATTCGAAAGAATTCCCTGTGGAAGAGTTGGCCAAATGGATGAAGAAACCGGCATACCAGGTACGGCGTCTGGTAGTACAACTGGCCGTAGATGGATTTGTTTTTTATAATCCCGAGACAGGAGATGTTACGCTAAAAAAAGAGCTGTATGATTATCTGAACGCGTACGCAGGAAAAATTGATTATGATGTTATGTCTTTTCTTTCACACACCCATGCTCCGGTTGATAATGCCGAACTAAACCTGGATAACTTAAGGATGACCATCAATGGGGTTCCTACTATTTTTCTCAGCGACTCTCAGAAGGTAGCGATTTTCCCCACCCATCATCGTATTATCATGCATAAGAACCGGAGTTTTAGCTTTGATGGAAGGATCCAGGCAGGAATGACTATTCTTTATGGTAAAAAATTCTTTTTTAACTATGACAGTTTTAAAATCAGTTTACATAAAATTGATTCCATGAGGTTTAGCACATACGGAGAAAAGAAAGACAACCTTGGAAATCCTGTCCCTGAAAAAATAAATAATATTCTGGAACTTGTCACAGGGGATATTTATATAGATGCCCCGGATAATAAATCAGGAATAAAACACTATGATAAATATCCATTTTTCAACAGCATTGACAGTTCATTTGTTTACTATAACAAATCTTCTATTTATGACAGTGTTTACACACGTAAAAATTTTCATTTTGTTATTGAACCGTTTACCTTACATTCTTTAAATAACCTGTATAAAAAAGACCTTTCATTTAAAGGGGATTTTATCAGTGGGGATATTTTCCCTCCCATCCCCCAGCAACTGAAAGTGCAAGAAGACAATTCGCTGGGTTTTATTTCCAGGGTGCCGGAAGGCGGATTAACGGTTTATAACGGAAAGGGGAAATACTTTAATGAAGTAAAAATGAGTAACCAGGGGCTGGAAGGATCTGGCAAGCTAACTTATTTATCTTCCACTGTCCTGTCTGACCATTTCTCGTTTTTCCCGGATTCCATGATTACGGATGCACATGACTTTACAATTAAATCCACTCATGAAGGCACGCGTTACCCGGATGTAACAGCCAGAGATATCCACATCAAGTGGCAACCAAAACAGGATCAGTTCCATGTTTACAAAAAAACATCAGATATAGCCCTCTTTAACAACCGTTATGTCTTCAATGGCGACATGACTCTCTCTCCGGATAATCTCACAGCAAACGGAGTCATCAGGATTCCTGAATCAAACCTGTCTTCTACACAATTCATTCTTACGGATACGGATATTCATGCTGATACTGCCAACCTGGTCATATATGGTTCTACTCCTGGTCAGGCAAACAGGTTGCAAACCAACCTGTTAAAGATAGATGTCAATGTCCCCGGGCAGGTTTCATATTTTCAAACCCTGACAGACACTATCCCTGTTGATTTTCCTGACAAACAATGGATCACTTCTCTGGACAGATTCTCCATGGACATGAAAACCAAGCAGATAATTTTAAACAACGGGAAAACATCTGATGATCCATATCTTCTGGGGAATGATCCGCTTACCCTTGCCGGGAAATGGATCAAGATGCCAACTTTCATTTCCATGAATCCCAAAGCAGACACACTTGGTTTTTATGCCGACTCGGCCCGTTATGATCTATCCACAGGTACGATTGAGACGTTCCATACCAGATTTATAGAAATCGCAGATGCTCTGATATACCCCAACGGACAAACCCTGCAAATTGAACAAAACGGTATCTTACATAAACTGACGGATGCCCGGCTGGTAGCTGACAATATTTATACATTGGATTCTGCAAACATAAATATTTTTTCCGGCAAAGACTTTTATGGCTCGGGAACATACCATTACATTGAGGAAAACGGGGGATCCGAAGATATCTTTTTTTCGGATGTTAAGGTAGATGATTCCCTCTATACGTATGGGACGGCAAAACTCCCGCCGGAAAAGCACTTCCTGCTAAGTCCTGATTTTGAATATACGGGGAAAGTTGAACTGTTCGCAGCCAGAGATCACTTACTATTCTCCGGTGGAGTACGGGTAATCCATCAGTGCCAAAAACTTTCACGTAGTTATCTGGCTTTTTCCGCCGAGATTGATCCGCAGAATATTTTAATCCCCGTAGGAGATAAAATACGGGATATCAATCATAAAAGAATATACAGCGGACATTTTATCACCAATGACTCAATCCATATTTATCCTGCCTTTTTATCAGGAAGGAAGAACTATAGTGATATCCTCATCAGTTCGGCAAAAGGCGTACTCTATTTTGATAAAAAAACCGGAGAATACCGTATCGGGAGTGAAGAAAAGGTACACAATCCTTCCCTCCCGGGGAACTACATCTCCCTAAACCGGAACTATTGTAAACTATATGGAGAAGGAAAATTAAACCCCGGGGTAAATTTCGGCCAGGTCAAGATGGTTTCAATAGGAAATATTCTCCAGGAGATGGAGAATGATAATAAAGTTACCCTGCACCTGATGATCGGTTTTGATTTTTATTTTAATACGGATGCATTAAAAATTATGACCGGGAAAATTGACTCACTAACAAATCTGCAACCAGTAGATATAAGAAATGCCGAATACAAAAAAATGGCTGAAGAAATTGGAACAACAGAAAATGTAACACATGCAGTCAAACAGGAGATGAAACTCTTCGGCCAATTCCCTGTGGTTCCTCCGGGACAAAAACACACGCTCTTTCTATCTGTCGTAACCATGGGGTGGAATCCTGAAACAAATTCATACCTCTCTACCGGAAAAATCGGAATCGGGAATATCGACGGACATCCATTAAATGTTATGGTTGATGGTTATTTTGAAATACGGAAGAAAAGAAGCGGGGATATGTTCGATCTCTATTTGAAATTAAATGACAAGGATTACTACTATTTTGGTTATACGACCGGCGTTATGCAGGCCCTGTCAAACAACCCTGCTTTTGCTACCGCCATACAGGCACTGAAACCAGGTAAAAGGTCCCTGAAAGTAAGAAGCGGGCAGACACCCTATATCTACATGGTAGGTGTAGGACGTAAAAAAGACATGTTCCTCAGAAGAATGAATATAATAAAAGAAGGAAAGGGAGATGGGGCAAGTGATGAAAATGGTAAAGGAGATGAAAAATAAAAACAATCCCAGGGGCTTGAAAGTTTGATTCGTTTGAATGACCCGGATTGTATCAGTGCCGGTGCTCTTTTTCAGCTATTATTTGGTTTAACAGGACGATTTCTGTCTCCCAGTTCCACCACTTCAAGATCTTTTATCTTATGCTGATCAATCACAAACCTAACCACGGTTCGTTTGATGTGAAACCCTGAAAACCCGGTTGCTCCCGGATTGATATGAAGGAAATTTAGTTTTTTATCGAACATCACTTTCAGGATATGAGAATGTCCGGAGATAAACAGATCCGGCGGATTCTTTAATAACATCTCTCTTATCCGCCGGTCATAATGTCCCGGATATCCTCCAATATGCGTCATAAACACATCTACTTCCTCACAATAAAAACGCAGGTATGCAGGGAATCTTTTTCTTAGTTGCTGTCCGTCAATATTTCCATATACGGCACGAAAGGGTTTCAACGATGAAAGAAAATCTGCCACTTCCGGTGCACCGATATCCCCGGCATGCCATATCTCATCCACATCACTAAAAACAATCTTTAACCGGTCTTCTATATGGCCATGAGTATCCGATAACAAGCCTATTTTCTTCACCTTTTGTTTTTTCAGTATTTTAGTTTGTAAATATAAACGTTTTCACCCGCTGAACACAAAAGTTTTATTGCATTATTCCTGCACTTTTTTCTATCTTTGTTTTCAAACAGTTCATTGTCTGCATTATGAAACATAGTCAGGGTTTTTTATATATACTTCTATTTTTGTATGTCATGCCGGCTGTTGCTCAATCTCCTAAAAAAATTCGTTCGCTCTTCAATGAAGCAGAATCTATCCTTCTGTACAACGAAGATTATGAACAGGCACTTCCGCTATACCGCATGCTGGCAGATATGGTCCCCGACAATCATAATTACCAGTACAAGCTGGGTATCTGTTATCTGAATACCCCCGGTAAAGTAGAAAATGCCATTCCCTGGCTTAAAAAATCAAGTCTTGCCACCACTCTGAATTATTCATACAGTTATAAGGAGACACATGCTCCCGTAGATGTTTTTTTCTATATTGGTTCTGCTTATCACATATTGAATAAAACAGACTCTGCTGTATATTATTACAAAAAGTTTTTGCAGCAGAGTTCCCGGTCCCAGAATCCTGAGATGTTTTACAATCGCTTTGTCAGGCAACAAATAAAAAACTGTGCACATGCCAGAGAGATGGAACAGCAACCGGTCAGGGTTCGTAAAGAAAAAATGCCTGAGGTCATCAATGCTTTTCATAAAAACATGTATCCGGTTATCTCGGGTAATGAAAAGGTACTGGTCTATACTGCTTTCCCCGGAAGCAACCAGTCCATCATGTGCAGTAACAGGAAAAAGCATGACTGGACCAGGCCCGTCAACATCACCGGCGAACTGAATGCCGGAGACGACAGCCGTGCTACTGCCTTATCTTACACAGGAGACACCTTGTTTGTTTATAAAGAAGAAGGCGGTGAGGCAGATTTGTGGGTCAGTTATCATCATGACACTGTCTGGACACCCATGAAAAGACTGGGAAGAAATATAAATACAAAATACTGGGAATCTTCCTGCTGCCTCTCCACAGACGGAAAAACATTATACTTTACCAGCAATCGTGAAGGAGGGGTTGGGGGACTGGATATCTATTTGTCTCATCGCAACGAAGACGGGCGCTGGGGACCAGCTATCAACCTGGGAAATGTCATTAATACGCCTTTGTTAGAAGACAATCCTTATCTCACCAAGGACGGAAAAACGCTCTATTTTGCCTCTCAGGGCCATTACAATATGGGAGGATTTGATATTTTCTATTCAAAACAAAAAAAAAGCGGAGAGTGGTCCAGACCAATTAATCTGGGCTATCCGGTCAATACCACAGACGAAAACAGGTATTATTTCCCTGTTGGAACAGGAGATACTTCCCTGATTAGTTTGTTCAATACCGATGGAGACTCCCCCGGCAACTGGGATATTTATAAAATACATATTATATCTCCCGAAGAAGTTACCAGTATTGAGCTCCGGGGAACCATAGTATTTGATGACGGAGCCAGGCACCCGGATACATCCCTGACGGTAACCATTTCGGATACTACAGAGACAAAGATTCAGACAATAGTGAAACCGGATTCCCAGGGACTTTATAAAAAACAATTACTTCCGGGGACTTACCTGTTAACTTTCCAAAGCAAAAAATACAAACCAGCCCGGGAAACCGTGATCATCCCCAAAAAATATCCACAATCTTTCCTGGCTGTTGAGACCCATCTGAAACCAAGGGAAACCGATGAAGGAGACATATTCTTTATCCGTTCGGTTTATTTTGGTCTGGATACATTCAGTCTGAACCTGGAAGCCAGGGAGCACCTGATTCAACTGGCCACATTACTTAAAGAATACCCCTCTCTGAAATTTGATATTGCAGGGATGACGGATACCACCGGAACAAAAAACCACAACCAGAGACTTTCTGTCAAACGTGCCCATGCTGTCATTGATTTTCTCAACAGTATGGGCATTCAGAAAAAACGTTTCACTCTGAGAGGCATAGGAGAAATTAAGATTATTCCCTTAGGCAATGGAAAAGTTACAAAAATTCCATCACCGGCCCTTTCACGCCGTGTTGAGATACGACTGATTCGCCCGGATACCTCTATAAAATATAAAGAAGAATATTTTCTTCCTGAATATGCATCCAGGAAAAACCATTTCACTTACTCCATTCTAATACTGAAAGTAAAAAAGAAACTCCCGGCAGATTACTTTTACCGATTCAATATGGAAGAATTAAACTACGTTAAAGTAGATGAAATAAACGGAGAATATTATTATACCCTGGGTAGTTTCAAACAAAAAAACAGGGCCATAGCGTTGCTTTCAAAATTATACAAGGTTGGTTTCTCACAAGCCCGTATCCTGGATGACCCCACTTTGGAAGAGATGCTTCATACACCGGCAGAAAAGAAAAAAAGTTATGTCGGCCGTAGTGAATATATTCAGGAGGATATTCCTTATTATACCATACAAATATATGCCCTGCATCATCCTCCGAATAAGGGAGCTTTTAAGCACGTCAGGGACATTCGCGTATGGGCCTGTAAAGATAAGTTTTTCAGATATACGGTAGGATATTATCATGGTTATTCCAAAGCTTTGCTGGTACTCCCGGACTTAAGGAAAATGGGATACAAAGATGCTTTTATACAGCCGGTTTCCAGCCTGGAGAAGCTAAAAAAGGAATAATCTCACCCCATGCACCCCCCATACAGAAAATAACCAGCCTATGCACAGTTTTTATTCCGTTCATGTGGAAAAGGAACATATCCTGTTAGACCGGACAGAATCATCTCACGCTGTGAGAGTTTTGCGTTTGACTACCGGAGATATGGTAAAGATACTGGATGGCCATGGGACTATCTATACCGGGGAAATAGAGGTCCCGGATCCAGGGAGAGTAAAAATCAGAATAAAAGAAGAAGAACAAAAGATATCCCGTGCTTCCTATTACCTCCATATTGCCATTGCCCCAACAAAAAGCATCAACCGGTTTGAGTTTTTTCTGGAGAAAGCCATGGAATCAGGTGTGGACGAAGTAACACCCTTGCTATGTCAACATTCCGAGCGTAAGAGGATACGCACCGACCGCCTTGAAAAATTACTCATCACCGCCATGAAGCAATCTCTTCAACCTTTTCTTCCACACCTGAATCCCGTTATATCTTTTTCATCTTTCATACAACGATCCTTTCACGGGGACAGATTGATTGCTCATTGTTGTACCCATGAAAATAAACCTGAACGACATTTGTTCAATGCCATTACCTCCGACCATATTCTTGTATTAATCGGACCTGAAGGTGATTTCAGCCACGAAGAAATAAATGCTGCTCTTAAAAAGGGATACCATCCGGTCTCTCTCGGACCGGCCAGATTACGTACAGAAACAGCAGGTATAGCAACAGCTATCATTGCCTCAGTCAGAAACGCCATTGAAAAAGGATAATAGCCTCTTTTATCCATGTTTCAATAATCCCCGCGCCACCAAAAGACATCAAGGTTAAAATCACAGAAAAGAACAATTTCTATTGCAGATCCGTATTAATTTTTGTTTTTCTTTGAAAGCAGGCGGATTTTTAAAAATAACCGTCGCATGACAGCATCCGGGACTTGTATTTCAGATTGTTCAAACAACCCCGGGAAACTTTGTTCAAATGCTTTATTAAAATCGAAATCCTTTCTGCTGGCAAGACGTTCTGTAGAATCTGAAGATTCCGTAATATGTAAATGAGAAGGTGTAAAAGAATATTTCATAGGCTGTCTCTTACTGGTTTAGAATAAAAAATCAATAAGAGAACGTGTTGCTCAATACTAATAGTATGGAAATACCCTGATTTTTTTATTGCAGGGTCAGATTCATTTTTTTCTCCTGAATCATCTTTCGCATATTAATCAGGGCATAACGCATCCTCCCCAGTGCTGTATTGATACTCACATTGGTTTGTTCTGCTATTTCCTTAAAGCTCAGTCCTGCATAATGCCGGAGCATAACCACTTCCTTTTGTTCTTTAGGTAAATAATCAATCAGTTTACGGACGTCATGATAAATCTGGTTCTGAACAATTTCTTCTTCCACGGTGCGTTCTGACAATTTACGATTATTTAAAAGATCGCACTCATAATCATCATTGGAATAGGCATTTAACTGGTTCCGTTTCCTGTAAAAATCAATAATCAGATTATGGGCTATTCGTATCACCCATGACAGAAAACGACCGTTTTCCTTATAACGACCTGCATCCAGAGACTGAACCACTTTAATAAATGTATCCTGAAACAAATCCTCAGCCAGCGCGGTATTTTTTACCGTCATCAGAATATAAGTATAAACCTTGTTTTTATGCCTCTTAATCAGGGCTTCAATACTTTCCTGACTACCTTTCCCGTAACGCTCGACCAGTGACTGATCGGATAACTGATTTGGTGTCAATGTAACCTCCCGTTTTGGTTTAATCAAAGTAAAGACCTTTCTATAAGCAATGAGGTTTAAGATTAAAATTAACATTACAGGTGCTACGAAATAACAAAAAAAAATACATATCTCAAAAATTAGCCGGGGAAAACTTTCGTTAAATTATGTTAAATATACTACTTTTATAGTTTCAAACAATTTTTATGCCAAAAACGAAAAATGCTGCTCACGCAACAATAGAGCTAAAAGGAATACGGGTACATAACCTAAAAAACATTCATGTCAGTATCCCTTTGAACCAGCTTACCGTAATCACCGGGTTATCGGGATCGGGTAAATCATCATTAGCTTTTGACACCCTCTATGCGGAAGGCCAGCGTCGGTATGTTGAGAGCCTTAGTGCCTATGCACGGCAGTTTCTGGGACGTATGAAAAAACCGGATGTCGATTTTATTGACGGGATCCCTCCTGCTATTGCTATAGAACAAAAGGTAAATACATCTAATCCACGTTCTACCGTAGGCACTGGTACAGAGATCTATGATTACCTGAAATTATTATATGCCCGTATTGGTAAAACATACTCTCCTGTATCAGGAAAAGAAGTTAAGAAACATACAGCACAAGATGTTACGGATTTTTTGCTGGCGGGGGCACCGGGGGACAAAGTTACCATTGTAGCCCCGATTTCCTGCATGCACCCCGGGAGGGCAACAGATCAACTACGTTTTTTTTTACAAGAAGGTTTTACACGCATTTTTACAGAAACCGGTACATTACCCATCCGCAAGGTTTTAGACAACCCGGGAATTTTGAAAGATACCACTGTTATCCCTTTGCTAATTGACCGGCTCATACCGGAGAATAATCCGGATACCATAGCCAGAATAACAGATTCTGCAGAAACAGCATTTCAGGTAAGCGAAGGAAAATGCCGGGTAACTGTTTTTCACGGAGAAAAGGTGATTACAAAAGATTTTTCTAACAGGTTTGAAGCCGACGACATTGTTTTTGAAGAACCTTCCGTGGCAATGTTCAGTTTTAATAGCCCGGTAGGGGCCTGTCCTATGTGTGAGGGATATGGAAAAATTATAGGTATTGATGAAGACCTTGTGATCCCGGATAAAAGTCTCTCCGTGTTTGAGGATGCCATTGTTTGCTGGAGGGGTGAGAAAATGAAAAAATGGAAAGAAGCCCTCTTATATAACGCACAGAAATTTGATTTTCCGGTACACCGGCCTTATTATCAACTCACGGATGAAGAAAAAAAAATACTGTGGACAGGAAACCGTTACTTCAAGGGATTAACACGTTTTTTTGGATATCTTGAGGAGAAAAAATATAAAATACAATACCGTGTTATGTTATCACGCTACCGTGGCAAAACAGTATGTCCCGAATGTCACGGGACACGGCTGAAAAAAGAAGCATCCTGGGTAAAAATCAACGGAAAGGCTATTACTGATCTCGTTGACCTGCCGATAGTAAAATTAAAACTCTTCTTTGACTCACTGAAACTCACTGCAAATGAAAAAAGTATTTCAGAAAGGATTCTTGAGGAGATAATAAACAGGATGCAGTATATGCTTGATGTCGGTTTGGGATACCTGACCTTAAACAGGCTTTCTTCAACGCTCTCCGGTGGAGAATCTCAGCGGATCAATCTGGCAACCTCTCTGGGCAGCAGTCTGGTTGGTTCTTTGTATATCCTCGACGAACCGAGTATCGGATTGCACCCCAGGGATACCCACCGGCTGATTACCGTACTGGAAGAACTACGGGATATTGGTAACACCGTGCTTATCGTAGAACATGATGAATCTTTCATCCGTGCTGCCGATTACATTATTGATATGGGACCTCTGGCTGGTAAATTAGGAGGAGAAGTTGTTTTCGCAGGACCTGTCCGTAAACTGTTACAGGAAAAAAACAGCCTCACCGGTAAATATCTTACCGGGGAAAAGCATATAGAAGTACCTTCTGTCAGACGAAAGTGGAATAGTTATATTAAAATAAAGGGTGCCAGTGAACATAATCTTAAGAATATTGATGTACAATTCCCGTTACATATAATGACTGTAGTTACCGGCGTAAGCGGATCCGGAAAATCAACCCTTGTAGGAGACATTCTTTTTCCCGCCCTGGGCCGTCAAATAAACAAAACCGGGAAAAAGCCGGGCAGTTACCTCGGGCTTACCGGAGATATTTCACAGATCAACAGGGTGGAATATATTGACCAGAACCCCATTGGCAAGTCTTCCCGTTCTAATCCTGTCACCTATATTAAAGCCTACGATGAAATACGGAAACTATTTGCATCACAGCCCTTGGCACGACTGAATAACCTGACTCCGGCCCATTTTTCCTTTAATGTTGAAGGGGGACGATGTGAAGAGTGTCAGGGAGAAGGTGTTATTCATGTCGAAATGCAATTTATGGCTGATGTTGACTTAATCTGCGAAAGTTGCCACGGCAAACGATTCAAACAGGAAGTGCTGGATGTAACTTATCGTGGAAAATCGATCTATGATGTGCTCGAAATGACTGTCGATGAAGCCATTCTTTTTTTTGGGGAAGGGAAGACAAGCACCGAGAAAAAAATCGTTGAGAGGCTAAAGACCCTGGCACGGGTAGGGTTAGGATACATACATCTCGGACAAGCTTCCAACACGCTGAGTGGCGGGGAGAGCCAACGTGTCAAACTGGCTTCTTTCCTGAAAAAGGAACATCACAATCTGCATACTCTTTTCATTTTTGATGAACCCACCACCGGATTGCATTTTCACGATATCAAAACCCTCCTGGCAGCTTTTGATGCCCTGATTGAACATGGGAATACAATTATCCTGGTAGAACATAACCCCGATGTGATCAAAGCAGCCGACTGGATTATTGATCTGGGGCCCGAAGGAGGAGAAGAAGGGGGAGAAGTTGTTTTCGCTGGCATACCTGAAGAACTGGTACTAAGCAAACGTTCCTATACAGGCTGCTTTTTGCGAGAAAAATTAGATATTAAAGAACCTGCATAGTTCACTACACAGATTCTAAGTGATATTATCAGGATGTGACTTTTACTTCACTTTAAAACCAAACATAATAGCTACACAGCCACTCGCCGGTTCTTTCGATTTATCCCCTCTGGATGGTACTTTCACATTTATCTTCAACTGCTGACTCGCCTCAAGTTTAAAATCCCACGTTTTAGAATAATTTTGATCTTTATTGCTGTATAATACTTTCTGACTGGCATCCAGTACCTTAAATTCAATTTCAGGCAGGTTATCCGATCCACAAACAGCAATCCTGTACTCCTGATCAGAATAAAATGTTTTATAAAGTTCTGCCTCTTCTCCTTCCATCAGTACTGCCGCATGATAGTTTCCATCATGTGTATATGGAACCAACTCCAGTTTACATACATTTTTAGCAAAACCCTTACATTGCGCCTGGCTGTTTTGAGAAGAAAATACAAAGAAAGCGGATATAAATAATAACAGGATAAGAACTCGTTTCATAGGTAAAAATTTTATGAAATATAATTACTTCTGATAACTTTCACTTTTTCTTTTAATTCATTGAAGATACTCTTCGTAATCTTATAGTTGGATTTAGATTTTATGGTAGTCACATTGGTCTCCGTATTCGTAGAAGTTGTAGAAGATGTGCTGGCGGACATAGGAATTTTGTCATAGATCGCTTTCAGGGCATCTACATCCTTCATAATAGATTGAATATCCGGATTATCCTTATTATCATTAAGCAAATGCTGGACAATATTCAGTGAGAGTTTCTGATCAATAATCTGACCTACCAGCTTATTCGTTTCAAGATTAGCCGTATCAGGTACCAATTGTGAAGCCAGGAATAATCCCTCTACCCAACCTCCAACCAACACGATAGAAGCAACTGCACTACGATCATTTTCCTCAAGATATGAACTGGAATTCATAAAAGTCTCAGAAATAATATCCATGATCACATCCCGGTTATTTATATTATCCTCCAGACGGTTAATATTGTCTTGACTGATAGCATCAAGAATACCTAGACCATCAGCCATCTTTTTTGCTGCATTCATATAGTCAATTGAAGTCTGTGTCTGATCATACAGACTGGCAAAACTCAAATCGCAGGTATAAACCCCAAGGTTTAATGCCATACTTTTATTAGTGGAATATTTCGTAGCATTATCTACAGAATTTAGCAGATCCTCATTATAAACCGCACCGGCAGATTTGATCAACATGGCTGTCTCCAAAGGAGAAGGCAAAGAATAAAAAATCTTTTTGGCTTCATTGATATCCTTAAACATCTCATCATTAAGTTGTGAAACATCAACTTCAACTGCATTTTCCTCCGCTTTCTGTTTCTTCTCCCCTGATTTACAACTGACCCATGTTACGGTGATAATGGCCAATAAAAAAACCTGTAGTAAACTTCTTTTAACCATTTTTAGTTCCATAAACAAGTAATTTATTCAACATTTAAAATGATATAATACCAAAGTAAAATTAATACTTTTTTTCAAATGACAATAATTTTTTTTACCAAAACTGATAACTAATTTTACTATATTGTAATTCATTTAGTTACAATGCTCTGTTTTTCAACAATATCGTAGTTTGTGCTTTATTTTGAATGCTTTTCATAGATTTTTTTCTTCTGACTTTGTCGTTTTATATCTTCGCAGAGATGAAAACAGTATTTTTGTAAAAAATACAAAATGTCAGAGAATAATATTTCAAAACATAACCAACAACTTATCCGGAATCTTTTTTCAAACCGGGAAGAAGTTGTTTTATCTGTCATTAAGGAGATGCGAAACAGTGGAAATCCGAGATTGGTTTCCGCTGTATTAACTTTATATTTGCAAACAGACTCTGAGAGAATATCACAAGCTATCATTGCCCTGATCCGTGACATGAAAAACCAGTCTGCCGTTCATCAACTATTCCCCATGCTACAGGATATCCCAAACATGAAGAAAAAACAATCTTTGGTTGCTGCCTGTTGGCAATCCGGTTTGGATTTTTCAGAACACCTGCAAGCTTTTCTTCATATTTTTCTGGAAGATGATTATATGACAGCGCTGGAAGCATTTTCCGTGATAGAAAATTCCTTGACATTTCTGAGAGACAAGCAATCAGTAGAAGGAAATATTTCCTTTCTTAAAGAACACATTCCACCAAAAACATCTGAGAAAATCCTATTATACAAGGAATTGGTAAAGATACTGGAAGAAACATCAGAACAGTTCTGACATACCTGAAAACCATTAATGGTAATCTGAGAAAAATTTCATAAACTGAGATCTTTCATACATAGAAGGGTTCTCCAGATTGCGGTAATTTAATGTGCCCCTGAAATTCTCAATATTATGAAACTCATGATCATCCATCCATGCAGACAGTTCACGATTTAAAGTATCGAGATATGCAATCCCTTTTTCATACAAGACCGAACACACCTGCGTAACCGAAGCACCCGCCAGCAACAGTTTCGCAACAGCAGCAGCATCGTGCACCCCGGTAGAAGCAGCCAGATCAGGATGATTGGATGCCCCTGACAACAATCCGATCCAGCGCAATGTCTGACGAATCTCGGCAGAATTGCTGAATACCGGGGCAGAGGTAAGTTTTAGTTTCTGAATATCAATATCCGGCTCATAAAAACGATTAAACAATACGATCCCGTCAACTTGTCGGTAAGATAACTGGGTCACCACATAATTAAGATTGGTAAACTGTCTGCCCAGTTTAAATACGAGTGGGATATGTATGATACTTTTAATTTTTTCAGCCAGATCAAAATAAATCCTTTCATATTCACTCCCCCGTTTTTCACCGGATATGGGGAGTATATAAACATTCAACTCAAGAGCATCGGCCCCGGCTTCTTCAATTTTCCCGGCGAAATCTGTCCATTCTGATGCCGACACACAGTTAATGCTGGCAATTATCGGCAGAGAGGTATGTAACAGATAAATCGGCCATGATTAAGATCTTTAATGGTTTTAAAAGCTAAAGATAATTTCTTTCTCCAAAAATCAAAGTGCCTATGCGTACTATTGTGCTGCCTTCTTCAACAGCAATCCGGTAATCTCCTGACATGCCCATGGATATTTCCCGGAAAGAATACTTATCCCTGAAATAATCATTCTTCAACTGTTCAAAATACTGATGCAGAGAATGAAATTCCTTCCTCACCTGACTTTTATTATCGGTGAATGTAGCCATGCCCATTACACCACATATCCGGATATTCTTATACATTGTCCATTCATCTTCCTGCAGAATATGTAGCAATGTCTTAAAATTAAAACCAAATTTTGAAGGTTCTTTGGCAATATGAATTTCAAGCAGACAATCCTGTATCTTGTCTTTTTTCACTGCCTCTTTGTTGATGGCAGCCATCAGCTTCAGGCTATCCACACTGTGTATCAGGGAGACAAACGGCAAAATATATTTCACCTTATTGGATTGTAAGTGTCCAATCATATGCCAGCGTATATCCCCGGGCAATTGCTCTTTCTTCTCCAGTAATTCCTGCACCTTATTCTCTCCGAAATCACGTTGTCCTGTTTCATATACTTCCAGAATATCTGAAGCCGGTTTGGTTTTACTGACGGCTACCAGTGTCACCCGGGAGGGCAGTTCTTCACGAATCTTTAAAAACTTTTCTTTAATCATGGTTATACAAGACTATGAATGACGAGCCCGCTCCGTAGTTTGGGTTCAAACCAGGTTGTTTTCGGAGGCATAATATTTCCGGCATCCGCAATGTGCATTAACTGATCCAGAGATACCGGATAAAGCGCAAAGGCCACTTTCATATCTCCTGAATCTACCCTGTGTTTCAATTCTTCCAGACCTCTGATCCCCCCGACAAAATCAATCCGGTCGGAGCGACGCAGGTCTTCAATTCCAAACAGAGGCATCAGCACCCGTTCAGACAAAATAGTGACGTCAAGCATCCCGATCGGATCCTTATCTTCATATGTTCCGGGTTTCGCTGTAAGTGAGTACCACCTGCCATCCAGATACATGGAAAATTCATGCCCCCGGGCAGGTTTATAGTTCTCACTCCCTTTTTTCTCAACCACAAAACTTTTCTTCAATTTTTCCACAAGACCGGCAGGTGTCATTCCATTCATGTCCCTGATAACCCGGTTATAATCAATAATGGTCAACTGATCATGTGGAAAATGGACGGCCAGGAAAAAGTTATATTCTTCATCGCCACGATGGTTTGGATTATTTTTACGTTTTTCCACTCCCACTCTGGCAGCGGCAGCTGTCCGGTGATGCCCGTCGGCCACATATGTATTGGGAATAGCTTCAAACAATTTCACCAGACGTTCTGAAAGAGACTGTTCCCGGATCACCCAAAACTGATGTCTTACGTCGTCATCTGCCATAAAATCATAGACAGGATCGTTTGTTTCAACAATCTCTGCAACAATTTCATCAATCTCCGGTACTGTTTTATAGGTAAAGAATACCGGCTCGATATTGGCATTGTTGATCAGCACATGTTTCATCCGGTCTTCCTCCTTGTCAGGACGTGTCAACTCATGCTTCAGGATTACCCCACTCAGATAATCATCGATAGCAGCACAACCTACCAGTCCATATTGCGTCCGTCCCCTCCATGTTTGTGCATAGATATACAAATACTCCCTGTCGTCCTGTTTCAACCAGCCTTTATCCAGAAACTTCTGATAGTTCTCACGTGCTTTCAGGTAAACCGGTTCACTATGCACATCAATCCCCGGGGTAAGATCAATCTCAGGTTTGATAATGTGGAGTAAAGAATATGGATTCCCGGCTGCTTCTTCCCGCGCTTCCTCAGAGCTAAGCACATCATAAGGACGTGAAGCTATTTTGGCTGCCAGCTCCATCGGAGGCCGAATGCCTTTAAATGGTTTTATTACTGCCATACTGGTTACTGATTACTGATTATTTTTTGTTTCAGGTTTTTGAAAGGATGATCGATGTCCGCCTGCATAAAAGGATTCCGTTCGAACGGGAAGGTTGATTGTTAAACGGGTTTGCAATTTAAATTTACTTGGTTCCTGGTTCTTTTTCATCACTTTATTACTTCATCCTTCCCTGGTTCTTGGATCTTGTCTCTTGAATCTTTCCTTTATACTTTTGCCTTTTTACGTTATACTTTTTACTTTTTACTTTTTACTT
>CAYLJE010000024.1:0-3646 GCA_964383915.1 uncultured Rikenellaceae bacterium | reverse complement strand
TTACTTTTTACTTTTTACTTATTCACCTGGAACTTCGTATCTCCTTTCTCAAAAAAATTAACGATCTGCCGGGCAGCAGCTACCCCCGCATTGATGTTGGCTTCAGCCGTTTGGGCACCCATCTTTTTGGGGGTAAAGAAAAACCGGCCGGGAAATTCAGAGGCAATAACCCCGGCACAATCCGGTACGATATCAGAGATATACCTGAAGTCTTTCCGTTCACGCAATATCTTTATCAGAGAGTCCTCATCAATAATTTCTTTTCTTGCCGTATTAACCAGTATAGCTCCTTCCGGCATCCGTTTTAACAGGTCATAGTTAATGGAACGGACGGTTTCCCTCGTGGCAGGAATATGCAGGGAAACATACTTTGAACGATCATAGAGATCCTCCACCGTATCCACCGGTTTTGTCCCCTCATTGAGAATATCCTGTTTATTCACAAAGGGATCATAAGCCAGCGTTTCCATCCCGAACCCTCTGGCAATACGGGCTACTTCCCTGCCTACATGGCCATAGGCATGTATCCCCAATGTTTTCCCTTTCAACTCTGTTCCCGGTTTCCCGTTAAAAAGGTTCCTGGCCATATAGACCATCAGCCCCAAAGCCAGTTCGGCCACAGCGTTGGAATTTTGTCCCGGAGTATTCATCGCTACCACATTTCTGGCAGAGGCTGTTTCCAGGTCAATGTTATCATATCCGGCACCTGCCCTGACGACAATCTTCAGTTGTCCGGCTGCTTTCAACACCTGCTCATCCACCTTGTCACTGCGGATAATCATACCATCAACCGTGGCTACGGCTTTTATCAGATCCTCCTGTGAAGCATATTTCTCGAGTAACTCTGTCTCATACCCTGCTTCGCTGAAGATACTTCGTATCTGTTCCACTGCCACAGGGGCAAAAGGTTTTACAGTAGCAATTAAAATTTTCATGATTATTGTATTATGATTTTATTTTCGAATCCTTTTACATAAACTGAATATGCTCAATGGATCAGGCCTTCGTGGATTCAAACTCCCGCATAACCCCGATCAGTGCATTTACACTTTCAAGTGGAAGAGCATTATAGAGAGAAGCCCGGAAACCACCTACCGACCGGTGTCCTTTGATCCCGATCATTCCACGGTCAGTGGCAAAATCAAGGAACAGTTTCTCCAGCTCCTGATAGTCTTCATTCATCACCCAACACACATTCATCACGGACCGGTCTTCTTCCCCGGTGATGGTAGGTTTAAAAAGTTTGTTACGGTCAATCTCATCATACAGCAATGTTGACTTTTCAAGGTTGCGTTTCTGCATTGCTTCAACACCCCCCTTATCCCTTATCCAGATCAATGTTTGCAAAGCAGCA
This sequence comes from uncultured Rikenellaceae bacterium, assembly GCA_964383915.1. Classification (GTDB taxonomy): domain Bacteria; phylum Bacteroidota; class Bacteroidia; order Bacteroidales; family VadinHA17; genus DRPN01. The sequence continues at coordinate 2,292 of CAYLJE010000024.1, read as the reverse complement.
TACACAGGCAATACCGGAGGGGTATTAAACATGGACCCTTTTCCTATCTGTGTACGATAATCAAAGATTGTGGGGATCCGACGGTCCACCTTCCCCAGGGCATCCTCGCGGACAATTACAAAAGCCACACCTGCCGGAGCCAGGTTTTTCTGTGCTCCTCCGTATATCAGCACATATTTTGACACATCTACCGGACGGCTCAGGATATCCGAAGACATATCGGCTACCTGTGGTACAGGAGCATCCCTGTCTTCCTTTATCTCCGTACCATAAATGGTGTTGTTTGTTGTAATATGGAAATAATCCGCATCCCCGGGTATATCATAATTTTTTGGGATATAACCAAAGTTTTTATCCTCGGAAGAAGCTACCACGTTCACCTCCCCGTAAAGTTTTGCTTCCTTAATGGCCTTGGAAGCCCATGCTCCTGTATTCAGATAAGCAGATTTTTTTTGCATCAGGTTCATGGGTATAACGGTAAACTGTGTGCTTGCGCCTCCTCCCAAAAACAATACATGATAACCTTCCGGTATATTCAGTAATTCTTTGAATAGTTGCTGTGCCTGCTTCATCACAGCCGTGAATTCTTTGCTGCGGTGTGATATTTCCATAATAGATAATCCCGTCCCTGCAAAATTACGGCTCGCTTCAATGACGTTATTTATGGTAAACTCCGGCAGAATAGCCGGTCCTGCATAGAAATTGTGCTTTTTCATTCGTTTGAAATTTTCATATTTGTTTTATGATGACGTATTTTTTTATCTAAATGCAAAATTGCATTAAAAACAAAAATAAACCATAATAAAAACAAATTAATTGCTAACAATTTCACATTTTTTTCAACGGCACCAACATATGGCCATCCAATACCGGAATAACATCTGTAACATCCTGTGTATGACAATATTCTATAATATTATCCAGTCCCAGTTTTCTCAGACGGTGCCGGTTGGCTGCCTTCCCGATGTAGGATATCAGATCAGGTTTGGCCAGTAACCAAAGATCACGTGCTGCGATGGCAGAATCGCAGATAGTTTCAAATTCTCCGGTTTTCAAAAGTTTGTCGGTCAGAGCTCCGGCAAAGACGGAATCTTCAAGACTGAACTTATTTCTCCAGGCGGCACACAGAATCAGAACATTTCTTCCCTGTTGAACGAGGGTATGTGTCAAAGCCGAAATATTCAGAAAACCTCCCACAAGTACCTGGTGGCTGTGACTGGCCTGTTGTATCGCCTGTGTCCCGTTAGTGGTACTGTAAACGATATCTTTTCCTTTAATACGTTCCGGGATAAAATTATCGGGAGAATTCCCGAAATCTGCAAAATCCAATATCTTTCCATCCCGCTCAGCGGCTATCAGATAGCCTTTGTCTTTGTATGATTTTGCCTCTTCTATTGTCCGCACCGGGATAAGATGGTTCACCCCATGGTGAAAAGCAGTAATAATAGAAGAAGTAGCCCGCAAAATATCTACCACTACTACAATAGATTCTATATCTTCATATAACGAATAAAGCAGAGGAGAAAAACATACTTCAACCCTGCACTTTTCCCCTTCCATAAAAAATTCAATTAGTTTTCCGGTTTGTAAAAAGGAGGTTTTTCCACCTCGGCCCTGAGAAATTTATTCCTGACACCAATAAAAATCGGAGTTCCTTCTTTCCAATAGCCTTGCTGCAGATAGGCCATGCCAACACCATTCTTTAACATGGGTGAGATGGACCCGGAAGTTACCTCCCCTATCTGTTCCTGCTGTTCATTATAGACTTTATAATGCTGACGCGGGATGCCACGGTCTGTCATAACAAAACCTTTCAGACGGCGGTCCACCCCTTCCTGTTTTTGTTTCCATAACAGGTCACGGTCAATGAAGTTTTTCCCCTCCCTGAATTTTGTTATCCAGCCCAGACCGGCTTCGATAGGGGAAGTATTATCAGTGATATCATTGCCATACAAACAAAAACCCATTTCCAGGCGCAGGGTGTCTCTGGCTCCCAGTCCGGCAGGTTTTATTCCGTATTCTTTTCCGGCTTTCATCACAGCCTCCCATAATTTCACAGCTTGTCCGGCCGGAACGTAGATTTCACACCCGCCGGCACCGGTGTACCCGGTGGCAGAGAATATAGCGTCCGGGATTCCGGCAATCTCAAGTTTTTTGAAAGTATAATATTTCATATCCGTTACCGGAACAGCGGTAAGTCCCTGCATCGCTTTCAGTGCCAGTGGACCCTGAACGGCCAACTGGGCCATGCTGTCAGAAACATTTTCGATCTCTTTACCAATGACCAGCCCC
>CAYLJE010000023.1:0-27248 GCA_964383915.1 uncultured Rikenellaceae bacterium | reverse complement strand
AGACTTTGCAAGCCTCAACCTCGAACATTCTGAATCAAACACTGACTTTATGGACAGACTCTAATTAGATACTTTATATCTTTAACAGAAAGAGGAGTTTATCAATAACTCCTCTTTTTTTTTGACAAAGAATAAGATTTTTTTTATATAATTACAAGAAATTTAGATTTTATATACTATTTTCGTATTAAACTCCATGGCATGCGAAATAAGCCGTTAATATTTTTCATTCTTTATTTAACATTTGCTTTATCCGGTTATTCGCAAAGTCTAAAAAAAGCGGATATCAAACAAAAGTTTGTGGAAGGAAATTCTTTTTTCCTTTTCGAAGAATACAATGATGCACTCCCCTATTATATTGAATTACACAAGTTATTTCCTGATAATAACAACCTGAATTATCGTATCGGAAGATGTTATCTGAATATACCGGGGCAGAAAGACAAGGCCATCGCTTATCTTGAAAAAGCCATCACGGATATTTCCCCCAGATACAGGGGAAACTCTATACGGGAAACACATGCACCGATGGATGCATACTTCTATCTGGGAAATGCTTACCGGGTGAATAACTTACTTGACAAAGCACTTGAGGAATACCGTTATTTCAAAAATCACCTGAATCCGAAAGTCTATGATGAAAAAGTGGTTACGGATCAGATTAATGCTTGTCTCAATGCAAAAACACTGGAAAGTAAACCGATGTATCTTTCTGAAAAAAATCTGGGAAAGCCTATTAACAGCAGATTCTCTGATTACCGCCCGGTAATCTCAGGGGATGAGAAAACATTGGTTTTTACCAGAAAGCTACCTTTCTATGATGCTGTTTTTTATACACGTAAAGAAAATGGGATATGGTCACCTCCTGTCAACCTGACCCCGGAGCTTGGCATTGATCAGGATTTTTATTCCTCTTCCCTGTCTTATGATGGTAAAACACTATACCTTTATAAAAATGACCAATATGATGGAAATATCTATATCAGTAAATTTTTAGACGGGAAATGGTCACGTGTTATCCGGCTAAACGATAACATTAATACAAAATACTGGGAATCTCATGCTTGCGTAACCAAAGACGGAAAAACCCTTTACTTTACCAGTAACCGTAAGGGAGGGTATGGCGGACTAGATATTTACATATCCAATCTGGACAGTTCGAAACAATGGGGACCTGCACAAAATCTCGGCCCTATCATCAATACCGAATATAATGAAGAGACACCGTTTATTTCTTCTGACGGGAAGACATTGTTTTTTAGTTCATACGGGCATTATAATATGGGCGGTTATGATATATTCTACTCTAACCTTCTCGACAATGGGAACTGGTCTATGCCGTTAAACATGGGATATCCTATTAATACTACAGATGACGATTTATTTTATCAGCCGGTTGGAGAAGGATACTATGCCTATATTTCAAAGTTTTCTCAACAAGGCCAGGGAAAGAAGGATATATTCAAACTGGAGATTTTCTCCCCCGAGCATCCTCGTAAATTCCTGATAGAAGGAACCATCTCGGCAAAAAACATTCCCATAAAAGTAAATAACAAAAATATTTTTGTTAATTTATTGAGTCAGAATATGCTTGACACCTTGAAAACAGTGAACCCTGACACAACAGGAGCTTACCGGTTTATTACCAATGCCGGAGCATACAATCTCTCTATCAGTGGAAGAGGATTTAAGACACAAACCTCTTCGTTATCCTTACCTACGAGCCTGAACCAGGAGAAAATTTATATGCCTCTTGCGGCATTGCAATTAGAAGATGTAACCGCCACCCTGGACATACTCAATACCTCGTTTAAATTGAATCCGGGGGATACGCTTAATCTGCGGTTGGGAACTGAAAAAGGCTCCTGGCTTACCATGCAACTTTACCAGGACTCTCTTCTGATTGATTCTATACGTTATTTTGTCACAAGTGATTCATTGATATTCCCGGTATTGCCGCCTGCTGGTCGTAGCACCATTATTTTAAGCCTTACCGATCCCTTCGGGAACGTAACCCGGAAAGAAATCTACCTTCATATTCCTTTGCCCTCATCCGCAATCATTGCCAAAGAAAAACCAACACCTGAACATCAACTCCGGAAACCGGAGCTCTCCCCCGCCCAACTCCGCCAGATGATTGATTTCCTAAGTATATTGAAACATTATGCTACAGGAAGTCTTTTAACTGAAATTCGGGACATAGACCCGGGAGCAATGCATTTTACTGATCAATTTGAGATTATTGATTATCTGAAGAAAAAAGCAGCTGTTTCCAATTATACACCTGAGGATGTGGACCAACTTCTTTTAATTGCTGCCACACGCGATACTTATGAGCTGGAAGATATATATAATGATATCTCCTCACGGGCCACCGGTTCGCTAAAGACATTTCTTAACAACTTCGACCTTGCCCAGTCTGACATTAATACCCCTGAAGAGCTATATGGTTATCTATTGTCTTCAGCAGACTCAGGGATAATTGACAGTGCGGATATAAAGAATCTCATGGTGTCTATGGCCACTGAAAAAGACACCAATCTTCAGAAAATGTACAAACATCTATCCATTCTCTCCAGTGGACATATAAAAGAAGCCGTGAACCAGGCTAATCCGGAAAAAAATGAGATATTCTCTGCATGGGAACTAACCAATTACCTGGTAGATAAAACAGGCGTACTTGGATATTCCACAAAAGATCTGATTTATCTCTTTGCCCAGATTGCCTCGAACGGAAATCCGGATGTAAAAGACTTTTTAGAGAAACTGAAGGATAAATCTGCCGGGACGCTTCATGAACTACTGATGCATATTGGCCTGAAATCCAACAAGATTAAATCAATAAAAGATCTTCTGGATTATCTGATGGAACATGCCAAACAATATCATTACACCCAGAAAGATATTCTGAAATCACTGACCCGTATTATTATTTCTTCAAATATCGATGAAACCAAGGTCAGAGAACTGATCAGCCAGGGGAATTTACTGACAGGAGGCAGGAACAGAAACTTATACTGGATTATTCCATTGGTCATTGCAGGCATCCTGGCCGGTTATGTCCTGGTTAAGAAAAGAAAGTAATCGGAATGAATGATGCCAGCAAATAAAGACAGGAATTATTAGAAAGATTTTTAGACAATTGTGACTTTTTTATAATTTTATTTCTAAATTTGTTACAATGCACAAATAATAAAAACTCATGAAGCGAATCGTTCTTACAACAGTTTTTTTATTTTCAATCATTACCGGTTATTCTCAGTATTTCAAGGAAGTCAAAAGAGCCTTTTTGGACGGAGAATACTTTTTAGCTCTTGATTCCTATCCGGATGCATTGGAGGGGTATATGAAAGTTTACAAGGTATATCCCAAAAATGCAAATATTAATTATCGCATTGGGTTATGTTATTTAAATATACCAGGGGAAAAAGCCCAGGCCATCCCTTATCTTGAAAAAGCAATTAAAAATACAACGAATAAATATAAAGAAGGAAATATCAAAGAAAATCATGCCCCCAATGATGCCACTTTTTTTCTTGCCACTGCCTATTTTATACAAAACAGACTGGATGAAGCAAGAAAATATTTTGAAAAATATCTGACTGTTCTTGACCCTGCCGATACGCTTAATGTTCGTTTTGTAAAACAGGAAATATCTGCTGTAGGCCGGGCCCGTAATTTCATGGCTCATCCGGTAAGTTATAAGATTGAGAATCTGGGGAAGAATATCAACAACGGAGATGCAAATTTTGATGCCATAGTCTCCGGAGATGAATCAACACTCATTTATGTTACCAGTTTAAAATTTTATGATGCTGTTTATTACGCAAAAAATATAAATAATAAATGGGCTACACCGCAAAATATTACACCGGAGATTCAATCAGACGGAGATTTATATCCAACAGGTATTTCATTTGACGGCACCACTTTGTTTTTAACTAAAAATGACCGGTTTAACAATGATATTTATGTAAGTCATCTGAAAAATAATAAGTGGATCAAGGCACAAAAACTGGGAAAGAACATTAATACAAAATATTGGGAATCCAGTGCCACTTTATCACCGGATGGGAAAACACTTTATTTCACAAGTAACAAAAAAGATTCCAGAGGAGGACTCGATATTTATATTTCCGGCTATGATACCGCTACCGGAACATGGGGACCTCCACAAAACCTGGGACCCACCATAAATACACAATTTAACGAGGAGACTCCTTTTTTGTCAAAAGATGGAAAAACATTGTATTTTAGTTCTCAAGGACATAACAGTATGGGAGGGTTTGATATCTTCTATAGCAAAAAACAAAAAGATGGGAAATGGTCAAAACCAAAAAATATAGGCTATCCTGTCAATACAACGGATGATGATCTTTTCTTTGTACCTGTCACTAAAATATATGGATATTATTCCACGTATGATGCAAAAAAGAGTTTCGGTGATAAAGATATTTTTCGTGTTGAGTTTTATACAGATATCAATCCTCGTCCGGTACACTTCTCCGGAACCATACAGTTGAAGAGTATGCCGGGAAATTACAAGCACATGATTCATTTTATTTTACAAGACAAACATACCGGCACAGTTATCGAAGACACACAGGTAAATCCTTCTGAAGGGACCTATAATTTTACCAGAAAAACCCCCAAAGGGGATTATCACATAATCCTGGAAGCTGACGGCTATAAAAAAACAATAAAAGACATTACTATCCCCGGAGATTATTCTTTAAACCAACTAAAGAAAGATATAGTCATACAACCTTTAGCAGAGGAAGTCAGTTATCTCCCGGTTGTTTTCTTTGGATATGATAAATTTTCCCTCGCTACAATAGAAAAAAATAAAGTCAATCGTTTGATTGATCTATTAAAAAACAATCCTGGTTTGATTATCAATATTACCGGTTATACCGATGCCAGAGGTCCGTCATGGTATAACCGGAGATTATCTCTGAAAAGAGCCCGTACCATCGCTGAACTATTGAAAAAGAATGGGATATTATCAAAACAGTATCAGGTTAAGGGTGCGGGAGAGACAAATTTTATTGCAATAAACCAATATTCCGATGGAAGAGATTGTCCTGAAGGACGTGCTTTCAACAGACGGGTAGCCGTAACCATTGTACAATCTCCTGTCGAATCAATAAAACCTGAAACGGTAGAAATTCCTGCTAATCTAAAAATTAAGTAGCCGGAACTTCTGCTTTTTAAACGAAGAAACAGGCTGCAAAATAAATACTATGATAAAGAAGGGGTTTGCTATTGAGGTTGTACTGTTTTATATTCTGTCAAACTTTCTTTTTGCCCAGGAATCTGTTGATACAGAAAAATCATTTTACAAGGCAAATTTCCTCTCTCTTTATAATAAATACGAGGAAGCATTACCCATTTACCTCAGATTGTCAGATGAATACCCCAACAATGATAATCTCCAATATCTCACCGGGATATGTTATCTTCATATAGAAGGCTTAAAAATCCGTGCTCTTTCATTTCTGGAAAAAGCATCGCAAAATATCACCAGACATTATAAAAAGGATTTCTTTTCTGAAACCCAGGCTCCTCCGGAGGCCATCCTGTATCTGGGAAAGGCTTATCAGATAGACAATCAGTTGAATAAAGCCCTGGAAGAATATGACAAATATAAAAAGCTGTTCCATCGTAAGCAAAAAAAAGAGCTTGTAAATCGTTGGATCAAGAGTTGCGAACTGGCCCGGGAAATGATGAACAAACCCGGGGACGTGGACATTATCCAACCTGAATTACTAAAAGTCGGGAAAGTAAATTATCACCCGGCTGTTTCAGAAAATGGAAAACGGATGGTTTTTATGAGTGATACTAAGTTTTATCATGCCATCTATTTTACTGAATATAAAAACGGGTACTGGTCAATGCCCCTGAATATTACTATGGAGATAGAATCTGACGGAACATACCAGGTATCTTCACTTAACCATGACGGGACTCTTTTATTCCTGACAGTACCCCTGAACAACCAGTCGGATATTTATGTAAGTAAATTTGAAGATAATAAATGGGGGAAAGCCATCGCTCTGAAAGGGAGTATAAATTCCCTTCACAATGAAGTATTCGCTTCTCTTTCCCCCGACGAAAAACAACTATTGTTTGTCAGTGACCGTAGTGGAGGATCCGGAGGACTGGACATTTTTACCGCCACAAAGACAACGGAAAGTAAATGGGAAAACATCAAACCTGTCGCCCCTCCGATAAATACTCCATATGATGAACAAAGTCCTGTCCTTTCTTCTGATGGAAGTAAGTTATTTTTTAGCTCCAACGGACACCCTACCATGGGAGGTTTCGATATTTTTGTGTCTGAACGAAAAAACGGACACTGGCAAAACCCTGAAAATCTTGGCCATCCACCCAACACGACAGATGATGACATATATTTTGTGCCTGAAGGAAAAAATGGAATCAAAGGGTTTATCACTCAATATCTTAACGGCGACGACAAAGAAGCAACGATTGCATCTATTGAATTTTATTCCTCTCTGCACCCACGCCCTGCATTATTATCAGGAAAATTAATATTGCCTGTCGGAACAAAATTGCCTGAAGACCTTAAGATTCAAGCGACAGACATGGCCGGGAAATTACCGCCGGAAACAATGACCAGACCTCAAGAAGGCGGGCTGTTTGATATGAAACTTCCGGCCGGGACTTATCAGCTATCCATCACGGGATCAAGAATAGTGCCGATAAGTAAACAAATTGTTTTACAAAAAGACAATATGGTAACAAATCTCAGCATTCCTCTCACCTGGATCAGGAAAGAAAAAGTAAAAAAGAAAATTACCTATACTCTAACCCCGGTCTATTTTGATTTTAACAAATACTCGCTCACTTCCGAAGCCAGGACAACATTGGACAGCCTGGTCAAGATTCTGAATCTTTTTTCTGATATTAAAGTCACCGTTGAAGGATATACAGATGCCATGGGTACAACAGCTTATAACCAGAAGTTATCTGAGATAAGAGCTTTGGCGGTGAAAGCTTATCTTGTCAAAAAAGGAATATCTCCGTCTCGTTTGTCAATAATTGGTTATGGAGAAAGTCATCCGGCAGCCATAAACAATAACCCTGACGGTAGTGATAATTCCAAAGGGAGACGATTTAACCGCAGAACTGAATTTCGTATGAAAGGAAACGAAGCGAATCAGATACTTTTAAAACAAAATGTTCCTCCCGGATTGGCTATAAAGCAAACACACTGAACCAAACAGGATTCCGAATTACAAAAAATAGAGATAATTTGCTAAATTATATTATTAGATTTGTATTAATTTGCTAAATTTGACTAACGTTATTACATACTATATTCCCGATGAAAATTATATCAGGTATATTTATCATTTTTATTGCAGGACTATTCTCTGTAGCTAATGCGCAACAAAATTCCAGTCCGGAGGGCTCATTTAAAGACGGGGATTACTTCTTTTTTTCAGGAGATTATCAGGAGGCCTTATATAATTATCTGAAACTTACGGGGACAAATTATGAAAATGCCAATCTGAACTACAAAATTGGATATTGTTATTTAAACATCCCCGGCGAAGAACCCAAAGCCATTCCTTTTCTGGAAAAAGCCGCACAGGATATTAATCCAAAATATAAAAAAAGATCACCGAAAGAGACCCATGCTCCGGAATATACGCTCTTTTATCTTGGAAATGCATATCGTATAAACAACCAACTAGATAAAGCCCTGGAAAACTATCAAAAATTTAAATCCCTCCCTGATTTTGAAGATAAGTATAATCAGAATATTGTCAATAATGAAATTAAAGCATGCGAAAAAGCCAAAATCATTCAGGATATTCCGGTATATATAGAAGAAGAAAATCTGGGAAAACCTGTTAATACGGGCACTAACAATTATGATCCGGTTGTTTCGAGAGATGAAAGTGTCCTATTCTATATGACGGAGCTGAAATTCTACAATGCTATTTTTATGTCAAGAAAAGAAGGAGGCAAATGGACGGCTCCCATAAATATTACACCCCAGGTAGGATCAGACGGAGACACTTATCCCACTGAGATATCTGCTGATAAAAGAACCCTCTACCTGATCAAAGGAGAAGGGAATGACCGTGATATTTATGTAAGCAAATGGGAAAAAGGTTTCTGGACCAAGATGATACGTCTCAATGATCAGGTTAACTCTGGCAGGGCTGAAGCCCATGCCGGTCTATCCCCGGATAACAAAACCCTTTATTTTTCCAGTAACAGGCGCGGAGGTTTTGGAAAACTGGATATTTATCTCTCCCGTCTTTTACCGTCCGGAGTATGGAGTCCTGCTGAAAACCTCGGAAATGTCATTAATACTCCTTTTAACGAAGATGCCCCCTATCTCACCGATGACGGAAAACGTCTTTACTTCGTTTCCGAAGGACATTATAACATGGGAGGATATGATATCTTTTTTTCTGAAAAAAAAGATTCCCAATGGGAAATTCCTACCAATATAGGATACCCGGTAAATACAACCGGTGATAATACCTTCTTCTATCCGGTAAAAAACGGCCTGGCCGGTTACCTCTCCAGAATTACCCCGGAAGGTTATGGTAAAAAAGATATCTACCGGGTTGAAATCCTGCCGACAACGAATCAGCAACCCCGGATCTTCGAGGGCGTTTTAAATATGCATGGAATGAAAATTGACTGGAACAAAAGCTTCGAAATCCTGATAAAAGACAAAGGTACTGAAGAAAATGTGATACGGATAATCTATGACCCGGAAAATAAAACCTTCCGTTATTATTCCTCATCGGGTAATTATCTGTATGAATATAAACCAAAATCGGATTCTCATTAATCATTCGTTATGAAACATCTTGGTTTTCTTTCAAAGATATTGTTGTTTTTAGTGATACTTCTGGCCCCCATACTGCAAGTCCGTTCGTTTGCACAATCAAATGCAGATCTCAAAAATTTTTTTAAAGAAGCAGAATCCCATTTTCTTTATAGTGAATATGAGCTGGCTACGCCACTTTATCTGGTTATCTATACAAGCATGAAAGATAATGCAAATATTGCTTATAAAATTGGCGTTTGCTACCTGAATACTCCTCAGGAAAAAGAGAAGGCCATCCCTTATCTGGAAAAAGCTGCTAAAAATGTCAATTATGATGCAGACGAAGAACAATTCAGTGAAACAAGAGCGCCGCTGCAGGCATTATTTCAACTTGGAAATGCATACAGAATAGACAATCAGATTGATAAAGCCATCAACACATACAGGCATTTCAAGAAACTTTTAAGTTCAAAAAATAAAATGATCAATGAGGACTTTGTGAACCAACAGATCGTTGCATGCCAGAATGCAAAGAAATTGATGAAGAATCCCCTCAACATTAGAAAAACAAATCTTGGCGATACGGTAAACATATCTTCCATCAATGAAAGTCCTGTTATCTCCGGAGATGGCAATACCCTTGTTTTTACTGCACATTTTGGAGAAGATCTGATCATTTATTTTACAAAAAAAATACATGGACACTGGATACCCCCATCTGATATTACAACAGAAATAGGCTCAGATAAAGATTGTTCTTCCTCTTCCTTAAATTATGACGGGACAGAGCTTTATCTTTACAAAACAGATAATTATATAGGAAATATCTATATTTCTAAATATAATGGAGAGCATTGGACCAAAATAAAAAAACTAAACAAGAACATCAATACAAAATATTACGAATCCCATGCTTCCATCAGTAAAGACGGGTCATCCCTTTATTTTACCAGCAACCGGGAAGGAGGTATTGGTGAATTGGATATTTATGTATCTCACAGAGAAAAAAACGGTGCCTGGGGCCGGGCAAAAAATCTCGGCCCGGTTATTAATACCAAATACAATGAAAATACACCTTTCATATCAATGAATGACTCATTGCTTTTTTTCTCCTCCGAAGGACATTATAACATGGGAGGATATGATTTTTTCGTGGCCGGACGTAAAGGAGACGGATGGAATACTCCTGAAAACATTGGATATCCAATCAGTACCACAGGTGAAGACCTGCATTTTCAACCATACAAGAATGGTAAATCCGGCTATTTGTCCATGGATAACGGGTACAAAGAAAGAGATATTTTCCGTATTGATTTTCCGGGTAAAAAAGAAGTTTCCTATTTTGAAGTCAAAGGAATCATTACCATAGACAGTGCAGCCAACTCACTATCTTTGCCGAGGGTAAGGGTCAGTATCATTGACACGGCAACCACAGATACTATGGATATAGAAACGCCAAATTTTAAGAGTGGCTGGTATTTTTTTCATGTTCCTGCAGGAAATTACCGGATTGAATGTTATGGAGAAGGTATCCTGCCTCACCGGGAAGAACTAATCATCCCGTCTGATGCTCCCTCCGGGGAATTTATCAGAAATATCTATTTAAACAGCGACTCCACCTGGGTTGCCCGGAAAAGGCCTATGCCTGTCCCGGACACTACCGCTCAGGATACATCCATCCGGATTATCACGGATGTAATGGTTAAAAACCCGGATTATGTTGATAATCAGGGGAGAAAAGTTTTGTATTATACCGTTCAGGTAATGGCCCTTCTAAATCCCGTAGAGGCCTCCTATTTTAAAAATATTAAAGGAATAGTTATCCTGCATGGGAAAGATGCCTTTTTCCGGTATACCTTCGGACAATTTAAAACGCAAAAAGAAGCAGAAAAGACCAGACGGGATATCTTACAGAAAGGATATCCGGATGTTTTTGTTAAAAAGGTTTATAACGATTCTGAAGACAAACCCGAAAAATGATGCCGAATCCGATGATTCGCTTAGAGAACAGGGATATTATCCTGCGTGCCGTTGAACCGGAAGACCTGGAAATTCTCTATCAGTGGGAAAATGATCCTGAAATATGGACAGTGAGCAACACACTGACCCCTTTTTCCCGGTTTATCGTTAAACAATATATTGAAAACTCTCAAGAGGATATCTTTCAGACCAGGCAGGTCCGGTTCATGATAGACAGGAAACCGTCACCGGAAAATCCAGTAGAAAAAACCATTGGCACCATTGATTTATTTCAGTTCGATCCTTTTCATTTACGTGCAGGCATAGGTATTTTAATTAAAGAAAAGAAAAACAGAAAGAGAGGATATGCCGGACAGGCTTTGGATGTCCTCATCGATTATTGTTTTTCTACCCTATTACTGCATCAGATTTTCTGTAACATTCCTGCCCATAATACGATGAGCATTTATCTGTTTAAATCCCGTGGGTTCTCAGAAGCGGGCAGGAAAAAAGAATGGATCAGAATACAGGATGGATGGGTGGATGAACTTTTTTTTCAACTAATCCGGCCCTCTGCGGATATTATTTGATAATCAGGAATATCTTTAAGAAAGATATAGGATGCTGAAAGATAATCCATGCTACAGCAATAATGTACTAGTCCGTTTGTCACAACCAGATATGGCACATGATACCGAAGATTATATCTTGCAATCTGCTCAAAAACACGATCTGAAAGATTTATCTCAGGTGCCTTGCACTCCACAATCATCCGGGGCTCCCCCGTATTAGAAAAAAGCAGTATATCACTGCGCATTTGTAAATGATTCCAGATAAATTCTTTTTCAACCTGCATCAGAGAAAAAGGATAATTCTTACTGTGGTTAAGATATAACAAGAAATTCTGTCTGACCCACTCTTCCGGCGTCAGTCTGACACTTTTTTTTCTGACCGGATCAAAAACATATGGTTTCCCTTTTATATATTTCACTTGTATGGGAAACTCCGGAAGATTTAGTTTCTTCATCTGCAAAAGGAATTTTGTATCTTAGCAAAGTTAAAAAAATACACCGATTAGTCATTCGTTTCCGGGATAGCTGTTTGACCAAATGCAAGGATGGAATCAAATAATCCCGGAAAATAATGGCAATCACCAAAAGTATTGACAGCATGAAGACAAAAGACGATATTGTAAAAGACTGGTTACCCAGATATACGGGTAATTCGCTGGAATCTTTCGGAGAATATATTTTACTCACCAATTCTTTTTCTTATGTAAATCTGTTTTCCACCTGGCACAAGGTCCCCCTTGTCGGGACTGATTCAAACATGCCGAATGCTACCCATGACGGAATTACCATTATTGATTTTGGTATGGGAAGCCCCAATGCGGCCACCATCATGGACCTGCTGACAGCCATAATGCCCAAAGCAGTTCTTTTTCTGGGAAAATGTGGCGGCTTAAAAAAGAAAAATAAACTGGGCGATTTAATCCTCCCCATTGCATCTATTCGCGGTGAAGGGACATCCAGTGACTATCTTCCCCCGGAGATTCCGGCTTTGCCGGCATTTAGTCTGCAAAGAGCTGTATCTAATTCAATTACCGAGATGGGAAAAGACTATTGGACCGGCACAGTCTATACTACCAACCGCAGGGTATGGGAATATGATGAACGTTTTAAAAAATATCTTGTGAAAACCAGGGCTATGGCTATCGACATGGAAACGGCATCTATTTTTACCGTCGGCTTTGCCAATGAGATTTCCACCGGTGCATTGTTGCTCGTATCTGACCAGCCTATGATCTCTGAAGGAATAAAAACCAAAGAGACAGACAAATACGTGGATAATCAGTTTATGGAAGATCATTTGAAGATTGGATATAATGCATTACTCGAACTCAAAAATATCGGCACCTCCGTTAAGCACCTTCGTTTCTAATTCCCCATCGTGAATGCCTGTTGCCGAACAAATAGTAGCTGATATTAAAAAAGGGAAATATTATCCTGTTTATTTCCTCTACGGGGAAGAACCCTATTATATTGATCAGATATCTGATTACATTGAGAAAAACGTCCTCTCCGAAGGAGAAAAGTCATTTAACTTACAGATTTTCTATGGGAGAGATTCCTCTCCCCTTGCCATTGTCGAATCAGCACGAAGATTTCCTATGATGGCCAAACACCAGGTTGTTATTATCAAGGAAGCCCAGGAGATTAACAAAAGCGATCCCCTGACAGAATACATCAAACAGCCTTCTCCCAACACATTACTTGTCATCAATTATAAACATAAAAAAATAGACCGGAGAACTAAATTTTATCAGTCCCTCTCCAAATCTCCGCAGTGCCTCTTATTTGAATCAAAAAAACTTTACGAAAACAAAGTCCCTGAATGGATCATACAATATGTATCCCAAAGAAAACTGTCTATAGATATAGATGCGGCTTTACTGCTGACTGAATATGTCGGGAACAATTTATCCAATATAGTGAATGAATTGGATAAACTTATGATCACACTACCTGAAAAAGTGAATAGAATCACGCCTGAACATATAGAAAAATATATCGGATTCAGTAAAGACTTCAACAATCTTGAGCTGCAAAAAGCCATTATTAACCAGGATATTCTGAAAGCCAACCGCATTGTATTTCACTTTTGTAAAAATACCAAAGATCATCCTATTCAACTCACTGTCACTTATTTATATTATTTCTTCTCCAAACTTCTTATATACTATACGGTCAAACAGCAGCCCAGAAATAAAATTGCATCTGTTTTAAAAATTTCTGAATACTTTTTAAAAGACTACGAAAAAGCAGCCCGACGGTATAGTTACTCAAAAGCAATATCTGTTATCTCTTTATTACGGGATATGGATGCTAAATCAAAAGGTATAGGGAATGTATCAGCTTCTGTTTGTGACCTGTTAAAAGAACTTATTTTCAAAATATTACATTAGATGACTATTCCGATCATAATACTGACTAGTATTATTTCTATTTATGCGTTCAGCCATAGTGACTTTTTTCACAAACTTACGCTGAACCCGTATCTCTTCATCCACAGAAAAGAATATTGGCGGATTTTTACACATGGATTTATCCATGCTGACTGGGTACACCTTGGAGTAAACATGTTCGTTCTGTTTTCTTTTGGGATCTTTTGTGAAAAGTACATGCACCAACTGGCGATTTATGGTTATATCGGTTATCCGACATTAAATTTTCTCGCCTTGTATGTGGGAGGGATGCTGTTCTCCGCCCTCCCTTCTGTGATTAAACATAAAGACCATTCGTGGTATGATTCCATAGGAGCTTCCGGTGCGGTTTCCGCCGTTGTTTTTGCCAGCATCTTTTTCCAGCCGAAGAACCTGATATATTTTTATTTCATTCCTGTCCCGGGAATCGTTTTTGGAATTATTTACCTGGGATACTGCCAATATATGGCAAAAAAAAATAACCAGCATATCAACCATGAAGCTCATTTTGCCGGAGCAGTATTTGGTTTTTTATATCCTATCCTGATGAATCCCGCTTTAATACATTTCTTCCTGAGACAATTCTAACACAAAGGCGGATTAATTTGATCCCGGATTTTCCGGGAAGTCTGCCCACAATGTATATTTCTTCCCCAGGGTCCTCAGTACCTTCTTCCATATTTCGGAACTATTGACAGTCATAATCTTATCTTCATTCAATTCAGCAATCACCCATGAATCTTCAGATAATTCCCTTTCAAGCTGTCCAGGTTCCCATCCTGAATAACCAACAAAAAATCTTACCTGTCCAGGCCCTGCCAGTTTTTGGTATAGTAATTTTTTTAGCACCTCAAAATCACCACCCCAATAAATACCTCCAAAAATATGTTTACTTTTCGGGATGAGGTCACCCAGGGTATGAATATAATGTAACGAATTAGTAGCCACCGGTCCACCCAGTGATACGCACATATCTGTTTCGGGGAATTCCTTTACCAGCTTACTGACGGTCAAATTGACAGGTTTATTTAAAACAAAACCCAATGCTCCTTCCCTACCATATTCGGCCAGCAGGACAATTGATCTTTTAAAATACTCATCTGCTAAGAAAGGCTCTGAAACCATTATCTTTCCTTTGGCAGGAATGGTATCCTTTTTCTCCACCGAAAAAAAATCAAACGGAAGATTCATTTCTCCTCCTTCTTTTTCTCTTTTACAACAAAGTTAATCAAAAAATGCAAACTACGAATATCATGCCAGACACCTCTTCTGTCTATCACATAACATTTTCCTTTGCTAAAATCTGAAATAATTATTAAGTTTGCAAATACCAAAACATACGTATCATATGGCGAAGTTTATATGGGGGGGAATAATCATCGGCGTGATATTCTTTGCTTCCTGCACTACCCAAAAACAACTTGTTTATCTTCAGGATATTGACACATTAAAAACACCGAATGTGTCTAAACAGCAAACGCCGGATTATAAGATCCAGAGCAGTGATATTTTGTATATCCGGATTCTGAGTATGGATCCTCAGATAAATCAGATTTACAATCCCAATTACAGCCAAAACCAACAAAATCTGTTTAATAATAATCAAAGCTTTTATATTTATGGTTATTCGGTCAATGATTCCGGCTATGTCTCGGTACCTTTCCTGGGAAAAGTAAAAGTTTCAGGATTGACAGTGGAAGAGGCCAAAAATGCTATTCAGAAACGAACGAATGAAATATTGAAAAATGCCAGTGTTGACGTTAAACTGGTGAGTTTTAAGTATTCGGTTATCGGAGAAGTTCAAAAACCGGGTACCTATACCAACTTTAATAATCAGTTGACAATCCTGGAAGCTCTTTCCCGTGCCGGCGACATTACAGACTACGGAAACAGAAAAAAAGTCCTGGTATTAAGGCCCGGCAGGACTAAATCAACGGTTTACCGTATCGACCTTACCAATACCCGGTTTCTTACCTCTGATGCTTTCTTCCTTTTGCCCAACGACATTGTTTATGTCGAACCCATCAAAAGTAAAACATTCCGGATCAATATACCCTTGATCAGCTTATCCCTGAGCAGTATTTCCACATTGATCCTTGTTTTATCATTTATCAAATTCAAATAACCTTTATGGATTCCCCTTCAGAATACCCATTCATACAAGAAGAAAGTATAGACCTTAAAAAATTCATGTTTAAGATTCTTTACAATTGGTATTGGTTTGCCATTGCCATGTTTCTTGCCTTGACAACTGCTTATCTTGTGAACAGGTATTCCGAACCCATCTATAGTGTTACTTCCACCATTATTGTGCGCGATGACGAAAAATCCGGAAAAGGCCAATTATCCGGGTACGAAAATGTTATTGAAGGGATGGATATTTTCAGGAGCAAGAAAAATATCTATAATGAAATGGGGGTTCTTCAGTCCTACTCTCTGGCTCACAAAGCCCTGGAAGAACTGAAAGATTTTGAGATCACTTATATCCTGGTAGGCAGAAGAGGGATTAAGGAATCTAAACTCTATAACCGGTCTCCTTTTGTTGTGGAACTGGATACAACACATACCCAGCTGCGGGGACATCGTGTAAATGTATTTCTACTCTCCACGGACATATACAGGCTAACCATTGATGAAGGGATGAATACAGATACCACCCTGCATTTTGGAGATATTTTTACCAATGACCATTTCTCCTTTAAAATCCACCTTAGAAATCCGGATTCTTTCGATCCTGATGAACAGATGTCCAATAAATACTATTTTATCATCAATGATATTAATTCACTGACAAATCAATACAAAGGAAAACTCAGTATAACTGTTAATGATAAAAAGGGATCCATATTAATACTAACTACGCAAGGGTTTGTTGCCGAACAAGAATGTGATTATTTGAATAAACTCGGTGAAGTTTATATTCAATCAGGTCTGGAGGAGAAAAACAGAATTGCATCAAACACCATAAAATTTATTGATAACCAATTAAAAAATATTGTGGATTCTTTGAACAGAACAGAAAAAACCCTGCAAAATTTCAGGATACAGAACGATATTATTGATATCAGCAAAGAGGGAATGGCTGTTTACGATAAGATCAGCTCTTTCCAGTCTGACAAAGCCTTGTTGGAGATCCAGAGAAATTATTATCAATATGTTTTAAAATATCTCGAGAATACAGCGAATGTCAGTGATCTGGTTGCTCCTTCGGTAGCAGGAATAAACGATCCTATTCTTCTTTCTCTGATCCAGCAATTAATTGATCTTTACGGACAAAAATCAAATTACCAGTTAAGTACACAACCAAACTCCACTGCCCTCCGGCTGGTGAACCAGAAAATCCAGGATACCCGGAAAATGTTGGTTGAGAACGTCAAAAGCCTGATCCACTCCACCGAATTAAATACAAAAAATATTGATACAAGAATAGATTCCCTGACGACACAGATTAAGTTGCTTCCCATCAAAGAGCGTAAATTACTAGGGATAGAAAGGGTATATAATATCAACAACGAAATCTATACCTATCTATTACAAAAACGGGCAGAATCAGGTATAGCCAAAGCTTCCAACGTGGCTGACAATAAGATACTAGACATTGCACGGCCGGAGAATGCTGCCAAAGTAAAACCAAAAACATCTCTGAATTATATGATTGCCCTGGTCCTCGGATTCACGATCCCACTTGCCATTCTCCTTCTGCTGGAGTATTTTAACAACAAGATTGTTGATAAGAAAGATATCGAATCCAAGACTCATATTTCTATACTGGGCACCATCGGGCACAACACAACAGATGACAGCATCCCTGTTATCTCTCATCCCAAATCTGCTTTGGCAGAATCCTTCCGGGCCATAAGGACAAACCTTCAATACAAGTTAAAAGAAAAAAACGAAAAAGTTATCCTGGTAACCTCTACTATCAGTGGGGAAGGAAAAACATTTGCCGCAGAAAATCTGGCTGTAATCATCGCCATGTCAGGGAAAAAGACTCTTCTGGCCAGTTTTGACCTGAGAAAACCTAAAATTCACCGGGATTTTAATCTCGAGAATGGAACCGGTCTGAGTACATATCTGATCAAACAAAACAGCTATGAAGAAATCATCAGATCTACGGATATTGAGAACCTTTTTATAGCTACTTCCGGTGTCATTCCGCCTAATCCTGCAGAGTTGCTTGAAAGCTCGCAAACAGAAGATTTTCTCGAACATGCCAAAAAAGATTTTGACATAATTGTCATCGATTCCCCACCGATTGCCATTGTGACAGATGCTTTATTGCTTGTTCCTTTCTCAGATGCCATTCTTTACGTCATCCGGCAGAATTATTCCAATAAGAATATCCTCCCGTTTATAGATGAACTTTATGAAAAACAAAACATGAAGAAGTTGGCTATTCTTGTCAATGACATCAAGCTTTCCAGCTACTATGGATATAGTTACGGCTATGGATATGGTTATGGGTATGGATATGGCTATTCTTATGGTTATGGGTATTCTTATGGTTATGGCCAGGGCTATTATGATGAAGAAACCAGAACGGTTCCTTTCATCAGGAAAGTCATACATTTCCTGTTTCACAAGTAACATTTGATAAACCAGGCGCATTTTATTCTTTCTAATGAGGGAAAATCTTTATCTTCGGATCTTAAAAAAATAATCATCCGGAAAAATGAGTAAACGGCAGAAAGCAAAGAGCGAACCTTCCCTGTTTCAATCCTCTCTCCCAATCTTGTTCCTGATTGTTTTTCTTTACCTGAATGTTCGTTTTTTTGGTAATGATACTCTTTCCGGAGCTAATCAGATGGCTCTTTTGCTGGCAGCTTCTATTGCCGGGGTTATTGCTTACAGCATAGGCGTTTCCTGGAAAGAGATGGAAGCAGGTATTGTCCGGAGTATCGGCTCTGCCATGCCTGCCATCCTGATCTTATTTCTTATTGGCTCGCTGGCAGGTACATGGATGATCAGCGGCGTAGTGCCAACACTTATATATTACGGATTGGAAATACTGAACCCAAATATCTTTCTTTTTGCCTCGATCACAATCTGTGCTATTGTTTCTCTTGCAACAGGTAGTTCCTGGTCAACCATCGCAACAATTGGTATTGCCCTGATGGGTATTGGAAGGACCCTGGGGATTCATGATGGATTGGTGGCGGGGGCTATTATCTCCGGCGCTTATTTCGGGGATAAAATGTCTCCGCTGTCAGATACCACTAACCTGGCCCCTGCCATGGCCGGCACCGATATCTTCACTCATATCCGTTACATGATAATCACCACCTGGCCTTCTATAACCCTGGCGATGATTGCTTTCCTGATTATCGGATTTACTCTCCACTCCCCTGTTAATCATACAGATATAGCTGACGTTATGAAAGCCCTGCAAGACACATTTTATATATCTCCGGTATTATTGGTTGTTCCCATCGTTCTGATAATCATCATTGTTAAGAAAGTACCACCCGTTCCCGCATTACTGTCCGGCGTACTTCTGGGCGCCATATTTGCATTGATCTTTCAGCCACAAGTCATTCGCCAGGTAGCAGCCACAGGAGGCGGCTATGCTAAAATCGCCTGGATCGCCAGTATGAAAGCAATGTTCGGGCCGGTGGAAATCCCTACGTCCAACCCCGTCGTAACCCACCTGCTCGCTACCAGAGGAATGGCAGGCATGTTAAACACCATCTGGCTTATTCTCTCTGCCATGATATTCGGCGGTGTTATGGAATCGGGGAGTTTCTTAATGCGTATTTCTAAAAGCATCCTGGGCTTTGTCCATAACACAACGTCCCTGGTAACATCCACGGTACTGACATGTATCTTTTTTAATATCACAGCCTCTGACCAGTATATTTCCATTGTTGTACCCGGAAGGATGTTTGCCAAAACGTACCGCCAAAAAGGATACAAACCCGAGTTGTTAAGCCGCACTCTCGAAGATGCCGGCACTGTAACCTCTGTTCTGATACCCTGGAACACCGGAGGAGCTACCCAGTCCACTGTTCTTGGAGTACCTACCCTCACCTATCTCCCTTATGCTTTTTTTAATCTCATCAGCCCATTCATGAGCATTTTTATCGCAGCCATTCATTATAAGATCAGACGATTCAAACCCTCAGAGTTACCCCCTGATGAAAAAAATTCACTGCTTTCCTGATTATTCTCCGTTAATATAATTCCGGATACTTCTTTGGTTCAGCCTCATGCATCATATCATAAACAGTTTCAAAAACATCTTCCGCATTCGGATTTGAGAAATAATCGCCATCTGTGGCATAAGCAGGTCTGTGTTCCTGTGCTGCCAAGGTACGAGGCTTCGTATCAAGATAATAATAAGCTTCCTGCTCTTCTACCACCTTCTGCATCATGTAGGCAGTAGCCCCTCCCGGAACATCTTCATCAAAAAACAACACCCTGTTTGTTTTTTTGATGGATTCCAGAATAGTTTTATCCAGATCAAAAGGAATCAGAGTCTGCACATCAATTAATTCAATGGAAATGTCAAATTCTTCGAGCTGCTGAATGGCATCCTGAGCAATACGGACGCAAGAGCCATAGGTTACCAGGGTGATATCCTTTCCTTCATGCAAGGTCTCGGGATGCCCCAAGGGGATATTATATTCTCCGACATTCGCAGGCATTTTTTCTTTCCGCCGGTAACCGTTCAACGGTTCAATGACCAGTGCAGGATCCTGCCCTTCAAGTAAAGTATTGTAAAATCCTGCCGCCACAGTCATGTTTCTGGGCACACACACATAAACCCCGCGAATCGAATTGATCACCATACTCAGCGGTGATCCGGAGTGCCATATTCCTTCCAGACGGTGCCCCCGTGTTCGGATAATAACCGGGGCAATCATCTCTCCCCGTGTTCTGTATGAAGTAGTAGCCAGATCATCACTCATCGTCTGGAGTGCATACAACAAATAATCAAAATACTGCATCTCGGCAATGGGGCGCATTCCCCGTAAAGCCAAACCAATGCCCTGACCGAGAATGGTCGTTTCACGGATTTCCGTATCGGTAATTCGTAATTCACCGTATTTTTTCTGCAATCCTTCCAATGACTGATTTACCCCGCCAATAAATCCGACATCCTCACCAAATATTACCAGTAAGGGATATTTGGCAAAAAGATGATCAAAGTTTTCACGCAGCACCATACGACCAGGGACTTTCTCCGCATCTTCCTCAAAAACAGGAGATACGGATTTTACATTCAAGACCGAGGTGGGTGTTTCATTATACAGATGTGAGTTATACCTTATCCTGGCATCTTTCATATTTTTCTTCAGCCACGCCACCAGATCTCCCTGTAAACTTTCACGCATTGGACAATCAGAACAAACCCACCGAAGAATCTTCTTAGCAGCACTGAAAACATCTTTACGCAAAGGATACATCACTTTTTTCAATTCCTGCGTTGTCAATCCCACCTTGTCCACATGTTCTCTTTTACACATGCATGACCGGTTATCAATAATCTTAATCAAAGAGTCCCGTTCTGCACGTATTGGTTTCTGGAAAGCTTCCCAGGCTTTTTTTCGTGCATCTTTGGCTTCCTGAAGAACTATCTGTTCGATCTCATCCAGTTCATCTCCCCTGGCAATTTCCGTATCTATTATCCACTGTCGCATTTTCCGGATAGGATCATATTCTTCCTCCCACGCTAGTCTTTCTTTGGATTTATATCTTTCATGAGATCCGGAAGTTGAATGTCCCAGGGGTTGTGTAACATCCTGGATATGGAAGACTACCGGCACATGCTCTTCACGACAGATTTTAATCCCTTCTTCGTATAATTTACATAAACCGGGATAATCCCACCCTTTTCCGGTATAAATCAGGATTCCTCCCCTTTCATCTGCTTTTTCAAATCCTTGTAATAACTCAGATATACTCCCCTTGGTGGTTTGATACTTTTTAGGAACAGAGATTCCGTAACCATCATCCCATACAGACAAAGCCATCGGTACCTGTAACACACCGGCGGCATTAACCGTCTCCCAGAAATGTCCCTCAGAAGTACTGGCATCCCCGATGGAACCAAAAGCCACTTCATTACCCCTGATGGATAAGGCTGTAAACGGTTGTATTTCCTTGTTATTCCTGAATAATTTGGAAGCATATGCCAATCCAAGCAAACGCGACATCTGACCCGCTGTAGGAGATATATCCGCAGATGAATTTTTTTGTTTTGTCAGCTCCCGCCAGGTACCATCCCGGTTAATATTAGGCGTGGAAAAATGATTATTAAACGACAATCCTCCATTTCCAATGGAAAGATCAGGATCTGTATTTCCATACAACTGATGAAAAAAATCTTCCGCCGAAAACAACCCAGCCGCCATCATCCAGGTCTGATCACGGTAATAACCGGACCGCCAGTCTCCATTTCTAAATTGCTTGGCCAGGGCCAATTGGGCAATCTCTTTCCCATCCCCGAAAATACCAAACTTGGCTTTCCCGGTTAATACTTCCTTCCTTCCAATAATGCTCAGGTTCCTACTCAGATTTGCCAACTTATAATCGGCAAGTACTTCTGCCTTGAAATCTGCATAAGAGATGTCTTTCTTAAAAATATTAGCTTCTTTATCCATTCAAATGATTTAAAAAATTATTTTACAAATTTAATAAGAATTAATCTAAATAAAACAATCTTTTTTTAAATTTATGAAAGTACATATCATGCATCTTTTTGGTGGTTGAATTCCTGTATTTTCTCACGTATTTCACGGATATGATCAGGCGTGGTACCGCAACACCCCCCGATCAGGCTCACTCCGATATCCAGCAATTCAGGAACCCAAACAACTGTTTCTTCCGGTGTTTCAGGGAAAACGGTTTTGTCACCCAGAATATGAGGTTCTCCTGCATTTGCCTGAATAAGAATAGGGATATCAGGTTCACTTTCCTTTAGTTGGCGGGCAATAGGCACCATCTGTTCAATCCCGTGACCGCAATTGGCTCCGATCACATCCGCTCCTGCTTCTGCCATAGCATGGGCAACATCGGCGGGGGTATGACCCATCATTGTCCGGTATTCTCCCAATGCCGTTTTATCAAATGTAAATGAGCAGATGGCTGCCATCCGGGTATGCTCCCTGGTTACTTTTAAAGCGATCTTTGCTTCCTCTATATCCGACATGGTTTCAATGCAGGCTACATCCGCCCCTCCTGTTTCCAGTCCTTTCGCCTGCGGCACAAAAGCTTCATGCATCTCTTCCGCAGAAACCTCGCCCATCATAAGTATCTTCCCGGTAGGGCCCATAGATCCCAAAACGATCCCTCCCGGACCAATAGCCTCCCGTGAGATCTCAGCCGCCAATCTGTTTACCTCAAACGCCTGCCCGTCCAGGCCACAACCTTTTAACTTAATAACATTGCCTCCGAAACTGTTTGTCTCCACCATCTCAGAGCCTGCATCAACATACCCTTTAGCTACTGAAAAGATAATATCCCGGTGCGTGAAGTTCCACCTCTCGGGACACTCCCCTGCCGGCAACCCTTTTTCCTGTAACATGGTACCCCATGCACCATCAGATAGTATAACAGACTTTTCTTGCAGAAACTTCAATAATTTGTTCATTTTCCCCCTTTTGATTAGATATTATATAAACACAATACTCTTTTTAACTACCAGATCACCAGGCTGTGTCCGGACATATTTTAGACGATATCTGATTTTTTCCAAATTTATGAAAATTTATTATAGTTTTGACATCTTGGAACATTCATCCGGAAAACCTAAATCCAATGATCAATAAGTCCCGTCTTACAGATATTATCTCCTTCATAGAGTCCTCCTTTCAAGCCTTGATTTTTGATCTGGACGGAACTTTAACAGATTCTAACCCGGCACATCTTAAAGCATGGACACAAGCATGCAAACATTTCGGACTGGCCTATCCACGAAAACAGTTTTATTACTTTGCAGGGCTTCCTTCCATAGATATTGCAGAAGAAATAATCAGGATGCATCATAAAGAAAATATGATTTCTCCGAAAGCATTATCAGACCGGAAAGAAGAGACCTTTGATCTTTTACAAGATATGGTAAAGCCTGTTCCCCAGACATTTTCTATCGTAAAACATTTTTATGGAAAGTTACCTTTAGCCATCGGCACCGGCCGTAGTAAATCCTCAACGATGGGGACCTTATTTCACCTGGGACTGACAAAATATTTCGACGTAATAATTACTGCTGATGACGTAAATAAGCACAAACCTGCGCCCGACACCTTTCTGGAATGTGCGAATCATATGCATGTAGCTCCCGAAAAATGTCTTGTTTTTGAAGATGCTGAACGTGGGATTAAAGCTGCCGCAAATGCAGGAATGGAAATCCTGGATGTGCGTTCCTGGCTTGCCCCCATGAAATTATAAGTTCCTAAAAAAAATAATAAAAAGAATATTTTGCTCAAACGTTTGCTTCTTCCTTTTCTTTAATATATTTTTGGCTTAGGTTTTTCTTGATTCTGGTAAATAGTGATCGTATATGAATCCCGTTAAGAACAAAGCATTTAAACAGTTTCTTGTACTTCCTATGGTAGTTTTTTTTCTTTTCATGGTATCTTCTTCATGCATTGTACATAAACAACACAGGGTATTAAAAATCGCGCACAGTCTCCCGGTTGACCATCCCGTTCATAAAGCCATGGTTTTTATGGCTAATCGGCTGTCGGAGTTATCAGACGGAAAACTAACCATACAGATTTATCCAAGCGGACAACTGGGGTCCGAACAACAGTGTGTCGAACTCGTCCAAATCGGAAGCCTGTCCATGACAAAAGTATCT
Source organism: uncultured Rikenellaceae bacterium (assembly GCA_964383915.1). Classification (GTDB taxonomy): domain Bacteria; phylum Bacteroidota; class Bacteroidia; order Bacteroidales; family VadinHA17; genus DRPN01. Next base: position 2,684 of record CAYLJE010000023.1, on the reverse strand, counting down.
TCTGCAGTAATGGGAAGTTTTTCAGATGACTACAAAGTTCTGGGTCTTCCTTATCTGTTTCGTTCTAAAGAACATGCTTTCAAAGTTCTTGACGGAGATATTGGCAAAGATATCCTGCTCAGCACGAAAAAACGATGGATACGCGGTTTATGTTTTTATGATGCCGGAAGCCGGAGTTTCTACACGGTATCCAAGCCTATTCACACCCCGGATGATCTGAAAGGCTTAAAGATCAGGGTCATGAAGAGTAAGACAGCGCTGGAAATGGTAAAAGCCATGGGAGGATCGCCCACCCCTTTATCATGGGGGGAACTTTATACCGCTTTGCAGAGTGGCGTGGTTGACGGAGCGGAAAATAACCCTCCCAGTTTCTATACTTCCCATCATTATGAAGTATGTAAATATTATACCCTGGATGAGCATACAACGGTACCTGATGTACTGATCATCAACGAAAAAATCTGGGAGAAACTAAGTAAGCAGGAACAAAAATGGCTACAACAGGCTGCCAACGAATCGGTAAAAGTAGAAAGAAAACTTTGGGCTGAGAGTGTAAAAGAATCCCTGGAAGCCGTAAAAAAAGCAGGCGTAGAAATCTATTATCCGGATAAAAGCCTGTTCCGTGCCAAAGTTACTCCGGTTTATGAAGAATACAGAAAACAGAAATTGATAAATAATTATATTGATCGTATCCAGAACATTCATTAGTCATTCAAATGAGCATAAGGGAAAGAACAGATAATATACTGGAAATAATTTTAGTCATTTTGATGAGTGTCCTGGTCATTGATGTATTATGGCAGGTCACAAGCCGCTATATTCTGGTCAACCCCAGCTCATTCACTACCGAACTGGCAGGATACTTACTTATATGGGTCGGTATTCTCGGAGCTGCATATGTAGCCGGGAAAAACGAACATCTGGCCATTGACCTGCTGTTGAAAAAATCATCTCCGGTACGCAAAAAAATCTTACTCCTGATTATCAACCTCTCTGTTATTCTTTTTAGTTTTTTTGTAATGGTGATAGGAGGAAGCTGGCTGGTCTATACACGTTTCGCTTTGGATGTCAGGTCTGCCGATCTTCAGTTGCCTCTGGGGTATGTCTATCTGGTAGTTCCTGTCAGCGGGGTGCTGATAATATATTATGGTATTGATAACATGGTACAGATGTATCACAATAAACAATAGACATGGATTACTGGGGTATCATTGTTTTGATTACGAGTTTCATTATCCTATTGTCGTTGGGTGTTCCCATTGCTTTCAGTATAGGTATCTCGGGCATTCTGACCATGCTTTTGAGTATTGCTCCGTTACCGGCTTTTACTACTTTTGCTCAAAGAATGTCTTCCGGCCTGGACAGTTTTGCCCTGCTGGCTATACCCTTTTTTATCCTGGCAGGCAATATCATGAATAGCGGGGGCATAGCTATCCGGTTAATTAACTTTGCCCGGGCCCTGGTAGGAAAAATCCCGGGAGGGCTGGCTTTTGTCAATATCTTGGCCAATATGTTATTTGGAGCCATCTCCGGGTCGGCTGCAGCCTCAGCTTCTGCCATCGGAAGCATTATGGAACCTGAGATGAAAAAAGAAGGATACGACCCCAATTTCAGTACCGCCGTGAACATCACTTCTGCCACTACGGGTCTTTCAATACCTCCCAGCAACGTGCTCATCGTATATTCCCTGGCCAGCGGCGGAGCTTCTATAGCCGCCTTGTTTATTGCAGGGTATATCCCGGGGATACTTACCGGTGTCGCCCTTATGCTCACAGCCATGTCTATGCTGATCTATAAAAACAAAGGAATCCGCGGCGTGACGATTACCTTATCCAAAATCTTTGCTGCTTTCGTAATCATTTTCCTGGCTATCATTGGCATTAACTATCTGTCAAAGAATTATCCCCCACCGGTAATTCACACAACCTGGATAATGCTGGCTCTGTTATTTACTGCCCTGATTATTTACCGTACCATCAAATTCTGGGACAAGGCATTGTTTGGGATGAAATCTTTTCTGGATGCCCTCCCCAGTCTGTTACTACTGGTAATCGTTATTGGAGGAATTATTGCAGGTTATTTTACTGCCACGGAAGCATCGGCCGTAGCTGTGCTCTACGCTCTCATCCTGGCCATGATCTACGGGAAAATGAAAATAAAAGATTTACCCGGAGTCATCCTCCGTTCCGTAAAAACCACAGCTATTGTTCTCCTTTTGGTAGGAACAAGCATGGGACTTTCCTGGATCATGGCCTACGAAAACATTCCACAGAATGTCAGCAGTAGCTTGCTGAGCATCAGTAAAAGTCCGTTTGTCATTCTGTTGATCATCAATTTCATCCTGCTTTTCGTTGGGGTCTTTATGGATATGACCCCTGCCATTCTGATCTTTACACCCATTTTCCTGCCGGTGGTTCAACAACAACTGGGGATTGATCCTATCCAATTTGGTATTATTATGGTACTTAACCTCAGCGTCGGATTATGTACCCCTCCGGTTGGATCTGTCCTGTTCATAGGATGCAGTGTCTCCCATGTAAAAATTGAGAAGGTGATTAAACCACTATTGCCCATGTATGCAGCCATGGTAGTCGTCTTACTGCTGGTCACCTATATTCCTGAAATAAGCCTGTGGTTACCTCGTATCTTTGACCTGATGAAATAACTGTTTAAAAACTACGTAG
>CAYLJE010000022.1:8552-29244 GCA_964383915.1 uncultured Rikenellaceae bacterium | reverse complement strand
GCTTGAAAATATATGCTTAAAATTAAATATTCCACAAAAAGATAAAGTGACCCCTGACGAGCAACCTGATCCGTTTTTTTGATAAAGTCCCCCAATGACCAGTCAGCATGAACCATCGCCCATTGCTGACTGAAGTTATATGGTTTTAACAGCCGGTCTTCCATCGACAGTTCGCCGGATATATAAGGCAGGGCACGGGTATGACTTATCTGAAGGTTCTTCTTAGCCGCTTCGGTACTGTATTTACCGGCCTGCAACAAATAACTGTATTTACGGACACTGTCAATACACTGTACCAATGTAAACACACGCTCCTTCTGCGATAAAGCCTGTAACGGCAGCAGAAAAACAATGAAAAGAACTACTATTATCTCAAAAAGATTTATTCGTTTCACAAATTACAGATCATAATCATAATTCATTTACAAAGAAAACGATATTTCTTGTTCTGCAAAGTGAAAAAAACAAAATAAAATCTTAATTTTTATTCAGATAAATACAAGTCTTTTTTCCTGAAAGTTTATTTTTAGGTATAAATAACATTTTAAAAACGGTACTGTCTTTATCGGCAAAATAGGTTTCGGGATTCTGACTTGAATGCATGACAAAATGGTATTTGTCATCCCTGAAAGCCTTGACTACAAGGGGAGTCATATTTTTTCCTTCAATCATGATCTGATAATCTGATTGTTCCGGGGGAACATAATCATCTACAAAATTTGAATATCTCCGGTATAAAAGTTTGCTAAGATAACCGGCTATCTTTGCAGAATCGGCAGGTTCACTTCCCAATGACCAGTGTGATGTTGAGTCCTTCACTGCCACAAACCCGGTATCAGCAGGATAGGTAAATGTGATTTTGTCAATATCATCCTTATGTAATACCATAAAATTATGGTTACGCCAAGCATTAAAACCCTGGTTATAGGTCATGCTCAGAAAACCATCGACTGCATATACGGCCTTCCCCCCGGCAGAACGTACATAAGAAACGCCGGAAACACCCCCCCCATAATTGGGATAGCTATTTTGCGTTCCCCTGCTTACACTAAACTTTCCTATATACAGATCCAGCGTTTTTTTGGATCCCTCCATGATCTTCAACCGGGTAGCGAGTGAATCCGTAACATCATACTTTTTCCAGGATGACTCACCCACCGCTGCCAGTTGTTTCGGACGTATATGAAGGGTTGAGGCCAAAATATTGCGGATAGTAGCCCTTTCAACAGGTGCTTCTTTTTTTCCTTCCTTAATACGCCAACCCTTATCCGTTTTAGCAAAGGCCAGTTCTTTTCCTTTTTCTGTCTGGGGATATAAATAAATAGAAGTCACATTTGCAGTATCAATACTCACCAAATCTCTTTTTAACGTACTTTCTTTTTTATTTGTTCTTATCTGCAGCAGAAAAAAAATGCCCAGTAAGACAATAAGAACAATTACCAATGTCCGTGTATTGTTTGATTTCTTCGCCATTTTCTTCTTATTTTTAAGAGTTTAACATGATTGATTAAGAATAATCTTCTTCCAGACGTTGCAATCTTATCTTACGATTCCTTTCATAACGATACAGTCCATACAACAGAACCAGAATGATCGGAAGCAAAAAATTCAGATATTTTAATATCAATTTTGTACCATCACTCAATTCTTTTAACGGGCGTGCTGTGATTCCGCGTGTACGGAGCTCTATCAGTCCTGTATCATCAGACAAAAAATCAATAGCGTTTACCATAAAGTTAACATTATCTTTATTAAGCTGCTGTTGACCACGGTTTACCGGAAAATCTCCATCCCCTACCACAACTATTCTTGCCGGTGTTTTTCCTCCAAACTTTCCTTTCAGCAGTGCTGCTACCGTCAGGTGTTTTTTAGGAAAATCCTGTTGTGTCCATTTTTTTTCAATATTAAAAAAAGCCGGCGCAGGTTCTGTCCCCGATTTCTCAGAAGTAAAAGCAAGGGGAGTAAATGTTTTGGTCGAGTCACCGGTATATTCTATCGGACTGGCAAACTCCATAATAACAGCTTCCAGTCCTTTGGTTATCGGATGATCAGCAAAATTACTGATAACAGGCAAGTAAGGAAAAGACACGTTGGAAGAAATGCGGAAAAATCCCTGCTGTTGCTGAACAGTCACCGCTCCACATTTCGCATCGGTAACAAAAACAGGTTCGACCCGTATTCCTTTACTCAGCAACCAGGATTCCAGACCGGTATTCAGGACACTGCCGTATGCATTCTTGAAGTTACCATCTACCCTGTTAACAGCTACAAAGAGATTGCCTCCCCTTGCCAGAAACTGATCCAGCTTGCTAAACACAAAAGCAGGGATACTGTCTTTGGGTCTGACGATGGCCACTGTGTGCATATCGGCAGGGATATCCGTTGTATCTGTTAAGCGCAGGGGCAGGACGTTGTATAATACACTCAATCCTTGCCGGACCTGGCTAAGGTCATCAGAGAGCAAAGGACAGTCATACCCCTGAAGAATACCAATCTTTGGTTTATTAACCACAGAAAGTTTTTTAATGGCGGATGACAAAGCATACTCGAGGGGTCCTCCCGGCTGAAAAAACGGAATCACCTCTTTCCTGTCACCCATCGAAATAACAGCTCCCAGATATGCTTTCTGCTGCTTCATCTGGTCTTTTTCCCGCACATTGATCATTACCGGTCGAATACCACTTTTTAAAGCTTCCTGTTCTTTGGCATTGTTTTCATTCGGGTTAATGAACTCATAGACCAACATTCCTTTTGCTTTGTTGGAATACTCAATCAACATGTCCTTGAAGTCCCTTCTTGTTTCAGCAACAGATGGAGGAAGATCTTTTGAAAAGTAAGCGGTCACCGTTACCGGTTCCTGTAGGTTTTTTAGTATATTTTTGGTCGCATTACTTAAAGTATATGAATGGTCTTCTGTCAAATCCAGCCGGTAAAACAACTTGTCTGAGATTAAATTCAGAATCAGCAGGATAGCAGCAATCAACAACGTAATCAGATAAATATTCTTTCTTTTCATGATATGTAATTCTTTTGGTTAGAGATTTCGTTTGGCAAGAGCGTCTTCTGCCATTTTCAAGGCCAGCACCATAAGAGATAGCAAATAAATCAGGTCTTTTGTATCCACCACACCACGGGACATACTCTCAAAATGAGTAGATATACTGAGAAAATTAAAAACCTGTCCGGTAAGGCCACTGAAAGTACGTGCCAGCATATCGAAGATAATCTGAAAAAACAATCCGATAAAAATGGCTATCAGGAAAGCTACAATCTGGTTTGAGGTAATACTACTGGCATAAATGCCAATGCTGATATAGACTGCACTCAAAAGAATCAATCCAAGATAACCGCAGAAGACAGCCCCCAGATCCAGATTTCCAATGCTCGCAACTGTAATTACGTAAGGAAAGGTAAATGCCAGCGCAATGATAACCAAAAGATTGGCTGCCAGAAACTTCCCCAACACAAGCTGTCGGTCTGTCACAGGCTTTGTCAACAGCAATTCGATGGTTCCCGAGTGATTTTCTTCAGCGATCAGACGCATGGTCAGTGCCGGGATAAAGATAAAAAGGGTCCAAAAAGAGACCCCGAAGAACGAACGCAGACTCGCCTGGCCTGTCATAAAGATGTCATTGCCAAGTATCCAGGTAAACAATCCACTGAAACCTAAAAATAATATCAGCAAAACATAAGCTGTCAGTGAGTCAAAATATGAGTTGAGTTCTCTTTTTGTTATGATCCATGTTGTTTTCATATTTCGTATATTTTTTCAGTTATTAATTCATGGTGAGTTCCCTGAAGATGTCTTCCAGTTTGGTTTCCACCGGTGTCATTTCTGTTAATACCCATCCATGATCGACACATAGTTTAAAAATTTCTCTTTTTGAGCTCATACCGGGTTTGCTCTGAATCTCAAACCTATTCTTCTGACGGTCGGTAAAATCCACCAGTGAAGTAGCCGACAGGTCTTGCAGTGCTTTATATATTTCATTGGGGTCGCCGTCTTCAATCTTCGCGTGCAACAGTTCCTGTCCCTGTATCTGTTTCGACAGACTTTCGGTTGTTCCGTCTGCAACAATCTGACCTTTATTGATAATCAGAATCCGGTCACAGGTAGCTTCTACTTCTTGTAAGATATGCGTACTCAGAATGACCGTTTTTTCTTTCCCCAGTTGCCGGATCAGTTTTCTTATTTCTACAATCTGATTCGGGTCCAGTCCGGAGGTGGGTTCATCCAGGATCAGGATGTCAGGGTCATGAATCATGGCCTGGGCCAGCCCTACCCGTTGTCTGTATCCTTTGGAAAGCTCATTGATCTTTTTATGTTTTTCCTCATTTAAACCACATACACGGACCATTTCACGAATTCTTTCAGGGATCTTATCTTTCTGTATCCCCAATATCTCAGCACTGAACTGAAGATAATCAATCACCGGCATTTCGGGATACAGGGGATTGTTTTCCGGGAGATAACCAATATGTCTTTTCAACTCATTGGCATATTCAGTCATGGACCTTCCTCCGATGTAAATATTTCCGTTTTCAGGAAGCAAATAATTGGTGATCATCTTCATGGTTGTGGTTTTACCAGCTCCGTTTGGACCAAGAAAACCCAGAACTTCACCCGTTTTTACATGGAAACTGATCCTGTCCACTGCTTTCTGGATGCCATAACTTTTTGTAATGTTTTCTACCTGTATATCCATAAATCATTAATTTTATAATTATAAACTATATTTTCCCGGGCTTTTTATTGGCAGCACGAACAAAAAAAATCAATACAACTGCCAGGGTACATTTATTTTCCTGCATCTTCTGTCGTTTTCTATCCACTGTAATAATTCTCATTTCTTTCTCTCCTTTACATATAAACGACTGTTAATAAGACGTTTATAAAATCACCTTATAAAACACAGAACAAAAATAGGAAGTTTGGTATTTGGTTATCCTTCCGGATAATTCATTTAACAAAATTTAACAATTTCGTCTTCTTCTCACAAGGGTATAAACCTGAGGACAGCACCACCTCCTCCAGCCAGTCTTATATGCAGGATATCCGATCGGGTTACATTTCTTTCCTCAATAGTTACATTCTGCGGATCTTTCGTTACATTTTTCCCGTCTTTCACGATCATGGCATGATATCTTGTAGTCTCAGACAGAAAATCCAACCTCAGATTGATAGTTCTCGGGTTCTCATCAGTCATCAGTCCCACATACCATCGGTTTCCCTTCCGGCGTGCCAGGACAACATAATCGCCGGGATAGCCATCTATAAATTTAGTCTCATCCCAGGTTACAGGAACCTCCCTGAGAAAAGCAAATTGTGCAGGAGAACCCTCATAAGCTGCCGGATAATCGGGGAGCATCTGCAATGGGGAATAATATACAACATACATGGCTATCTGGCGGGCACGAGTACCTTCCACATATTTGGGATAACGCTTTGTACCGTCCAGGTCAAAAACTCCCGGTGTAAAGTCCATCGGACCGGCCAGCATCCGTGTATAAGGGATGGTTACCGTATGTTGTGGTGTTATTTTCCCTCCGGGTCCTTTGGAATACTCCATTCCCCGGACGGCCTCGCAGGTCATAAAATTAGGCCAGGTACGTGTATATCCCGTCGGTTTATAGGCACCATGGTAATCCACCATCAGATGATATCTGGCAGCTGTCCGGATAATCTTATGGAGGGTATTTACCAGTAACTGATCTTCACCGCCGAAGTTATCCAGCTTGATACCCACAGCGCCCCAGTTCGCATAGGTGGATAAAACAGTATCAATCCGATCTTTAAGAGATGCATAATGAACCCATAGAAAAACCCCCACCTTCTTTTTCTTTGCATAATCAATCACCTGATGTATATTATAAAATGATTTCCTTGTCTCTTCCATTGTCAGGACATCTTCTTTTTCCGGCTGTGACCATGCATCTCCTTCCAACGAGTACCATCCGGCATCCACCACAAGATAAGGGATCCCGTTACGGGCAGCAAAATCAGTGTAATATTTCATCACTGCCGTAGAAGGCTCTCCGCTATGTACCTCCGGCACATTGGTAATCCTGTTATTCCACCATGGCCAGGTAGCCTTACCGGGTTTTATCCAGGAAACATCTGTTATCTTACGGGGCTCATTCAGATTGAGGATCAGTGTTGAATTCATCATATCTCCAGCTCTTTTCCCAATCAAAAAGACACGCCAGGGAGACCTGGCAGGCAAGGCACACACCGAACATTTCTTTCCGGGATAAGGAGCCAGTACCGCCCTGAAAACATTCTTTTTTTCCCCTTTTTTCAGGGACATGCCGGCATAATTATCCAGCGCTGCCTCTGTCAGAGCTACCCAGTGACCTTCCTCCTTCACCAAAAAGGGACAACCGATCAGATCTGCCGGTGTCAGGTCACTGAAATGCGCCGGCTCATATAAATTTTCATAACTGTCCCTAAACCCTTTTCTTTTAGCGGCAAAACAAACTTCATCTCCCGGAAATACAAACTCTGTCTCTTCGGATATCAGAGATTTTGTTACCGTATTGATATTGGAAGGGAAAAAATACCGGAAAGCCGCTCCATCGTCATATAAACGGAACTCTATACCCATTGTATGGTTTCCTGATCTCTCTTTTAGCATAACCCTCAAACGGTGATACGTATTATCTGCCTGAGAGGTAATCCCGTAAACGGGGGTCCACTTCTTACTGACCGCAGCTGTATCTACCGAAAAAACCTCATACCCTTTTGCAAACAGGGAAGTATCGGAAAAAAGCATGCCCAGCCGGGAAGACAGGACGACCGGTTTTCCCTGATAAGAAATATCGTAGTAAGGAATCCCGTCAAGCACCTGAAAAGTCATCGAAACAGACGAGTCAGGGCTGGACAAAAAATAACGTTTCTGGTATGTGCAGGAAGCCAATCCCAGAAAGAGGGAGACTGTGAAAGCAAACAAAATATTTTTCATGGTATTTGATGTAATTATATGATTGATCTTATTATATTATTTTTTTGATGTATAGAGAACCCGCAATGCTTCGATCCCCAGACGATAGGAGTCCAGTCCGAAACCTGCAATGGTTCCTGTACATACCGGCGCCAGGTAAGAAATATGTCTGAACTCATCCCTGGACAGGATGTTGGATATATGCACTTCCACCACAGGGACCGGAACCGATGCCACCGCATCGGCAATACTGACGGAAGTGTGGGTATAGCCTCCGGCATTCAGGATGATCCCATCATAAGTAAACCCAATCTCCTGTATTTTGTTGATGATTTCTCCTTCTATGTTACTTTGAAAATATTTAATGGATATCCCTTCAAAGAGATCCTTTAATATCTTAAGATACTCCTCAAAATCGGTATGGCCGTATATTTCAGGCTGCCTTTTTCCCAGTAAGTTCAGGTTCGGTCCGTTTATAATCTGGATATTCATATATTTAATTTTTAGATAACCTGACCAAAAATAACTAATTTTATTGTTTTGGAAAAATAACAAACCAACTAAAATGTCAGAAAAATACTGGAATAACATACTCGAGCGGTTTACAGACTATCTCAGGCTGGAGAAATCACTCTCCCCGGCGTCGGTAGATGCTTATCAAAGAGATGTCCGTAAGTTCACAGGATATCTCCTACAGACGTACCCGGATATTCAGCCGGAATCGGTTAACCTGGACCTGCTGGATCTGTTTTTCAAAGAAATAAATACGGTAGGCATAAGCATACGCACCCAGGCTCGAATGATTTCAGGATTGCGTTCCTTCTTCAGGTTTCTGTTGATGGAAAAAGTGATCACTGACAATCCGGCCTCTCTGCTTGAAACCCCCAGGATCGGACGTCAACTACCGGAAGTGCTTACTGTCGAAGAAATAGATCATATCGAATCAGTGATTGATCTGAGTAAACCGGATGGCCATCGCAACAAAGCCATTATCGAAGCGATGTACAGTTGCGGATTGCGGGTCTCCGAAGTCATTGACTTGCGAATATCTAACATATTTCCGGAGGAAGGTTTTATTCGCGTCAGAGGAAAAGGGAGTAAAGAACGACTGATACCTATTAATAATAATGCACTCAGGGAGATTGAGCTATACCGGGATGACCGGGACAAGCTATCCGTGAATCCGGATGATAGTGACATACTTTTTCTCAACCGGCGCGGCCGGAAGCTGAGCCGTGTCTGGGTTTTCAAGTTGATCAAAGAGCTGGCAAAAAAAGCCGGCATAAAAAAAACTGTCAGTCCGCATACGTTCCGTCATTCTTTTGCTACCCATCTTATGGAAGGAGGTGCTGACTTGCGTGCCATCCAGGAAATGTTGGGCCATGAGTCTATTCAGACCACCGAGATTTATACCCACCTCGATAAAGAATACCTGCGCAGCACCATGCTGGAATATCACCCGAGGTCGTAAATAATGATTGAGGCTTCGATCCGTCCGAACGGCTAACGCCACTTATCCGGATAGACAAACTCAGTCTGACTGTCCGTTGGGTCCTGAAAGAAAAGCGAGATAAAAAATAACGGGAAAAGACTACAATTATAAAAGTTTCGGGTTATTTTAGAGCTTTCATCAAAAAAAACAGATTATGACATCCAAAGAGAAACTGATACAGATCCGCAAAGCCATGGAACAACAGGGTCTGGATGCAATCATAATCCCCTCCGCCGATCCGCACATGAGTGAATATGTCCCGGATCACTGGCGCAGTATGGCCTGGCTTACCGGTTTTACCGGTTCGACCGGCACGGTCGTCATTACGAAAGACTTTGCCGGCGTCTGGACCGATTCCCGTTACTTCATCCAGGCAGAACAGCAACTACAGGGTTCCGGCTTTTCTCTGGTGAAGCTGCATATCCCACACACCCCTGAATATATCGAATGGCTGGTTGATATGCTGCCTCCAACCAGTCGGGTGGGTTATGACGGAAACCTGGTCTCCGTCCTGCTTGCCAGGCAAATGGACATGGAATTCAAGGAAAAATCTATCCGGACAGTCCCCGATATTGATCCGGTATCGCCTCTCTGGACCGACCGTCCTCCTTTTCCCAAGGCTCCGTCCTATGAACATCCGGAATTGTATGCTGTCAGAAGCATCGGTGAAAAGATCGAAGCCATCCGGCACCGTATGCAGAAAGTCCACGCCGGCTATACCCTGTTAACAGCCCTGGATGATATAGCCTGGACATTTAACCTCCGGGGGAGCGACATACTGTATAATCCCGTTGTTATGGCCTGGGCTTTGATCAGCCTGGACGAAGCCATTTTGTTTATTCGTCCGGAAAAACTACCGGATAAACTTAAAGAAAAATTCACAAGCCAGGGGATCGGTATAAAAAACTATGATGACTTTTTGGACACTTTGATAACATTGCATGGCGGTCCAACCCTTTACCTCTCACCTGCAGCTACCAATGTCCACATCTTTCATTCTCTGGCAAAAGATATCATAATCAAAGAAGGAATTTCTTTTGCTACCCTCCTCAAAGCCATTAAGAACAAAAAAGAGTCAGACCATATACGACATGCGATGATCAAGGACGGGATTGCCCTGACAAAATTCTTTTTCTGGCTGGAAGAAAATATTGGGAAATCAAAGATCACTGAACTGTCGGCAGCTACCCGGCTGGAAGCTTTCCGTACCGAAGAAGAACATTTTTCCGGTCCAAGTTTCGCTACCATCTCCTCTTTCGGGTCTCACGGAGCTATCGTGCATTATACTCCCACCCCGAAAAGCGACCGGGAGCTGGCCATCCCGGGCATTTACCTGCTTGATTCGGGAGGGCAATACTTTGACGGAACCACTGACATCACACGCACCATCGTCTTTGGAGAACCTACACGGCAAGAGAAGAAAGATTTCACCCTGGTTCTTAAAGGAATGATCGACCTGGCCCTCTGCCGCTTTCCGGCAGGGACCAGAGGATATCAGTTGGATATACTGGCACGGCATCCCCTCTGGTCAAACGGTCTGAATTACGGACATGGCACCGGCCATGGCGTCGGGTATTTTCTAAATGTTCACGAAGGTCCCCAATCCATCAGCACCCGCGCTTCTGCCGGTCAGGGGACAATACTGGAACCCGGCATGATCCTCTCTGATGAACCGGGTCTTTATCGCGAAGGTGGGTACGGAATCCGTACCGAGAACCTGGTGCAGGTAATCAGAGACCAGGAAACATCTTTCGGTAGTTTCCTGCGTTTTGAGACCATCACCCTGTGTTACATAGAACAGAAACTCATCCAACCCTCCCTGCTCACAAAAGAGGAACGGGAATGGCTGAACAACTACCATGAAGAGGTTTATCATAAACTATCACCGCGATTGGATGAGGAGTTGAGGGAATGGCTGAAGAAGAAAACGAAGAAAATGATGAACGACGATCAATGATTGACACAAAGCATCATACTTCTCATTTCTGCCTTCTTCCTTCTGCCTTTATACTTTATACTTGATACTTTATACTTGATTTACATGCACTTCCATCTGCGGTTAGGAAATATTCAGTCCTTTTTGGGCAAAGGTTTTATAGACTTTCTCATTCATATCGAAGAAAACCCCCCAGTAATCCGCAGCATTGACCCACACCCTGACGATCAGATTCACCGACCTGACACCCAGTTCAGCCAGGGCAATAAACGGTTCGGGATCTTTCTGTATGCGGTTGTCTTCATTAATCAGTTGCATCAGCACATCTCTGGCTTTATCCATATCATCTCCATAGCCGATGCTAAAAGTCCAGTCCACACGACGCCGGGGCTCTGAAGAAAAATTGGTGACCGAATTTTTTGACAGACCTCCATTGGGGATAATAATGGTTTGCTTATCAGGGGTATTGAGGATAGTGTTAAAAATCTGAATTTCTTTGACCGATCCTGAATAGCCTTGTGCTTTGATAAAATCTCCTACCTTAAATGGTCTGAATAATAAGATCATGGCTCCTCCGGCAAAATTCTGAAGCGTGCCTGACAAAGCCATCCCTACCGCCAGGCCGGCAGCGCCAATGATTGCAATAAATGAGGTCATCTGGATGCCGAGCATCCCCAGGATACTGACTGCCAACAGAGTCTTCAGGGTAATAGAGGCCATAGATGTAAGAAACGGCTTCAAAGAATTATCCATCTTTCCTTTATCCATACCTTTTCTCATAACATTGGTTAAAATTTTAATCAGCCAGAGACCAAGTATCAACGCCACAATCGCCCCGACAAGCTGCAATCCATACTTTATAACCAATTCACCGATTTTTTCGATATAAATATTCGTTTGTTCCATCGTAATATAATTTTCGATTTAAATTTGGTCTAAAGATAGATTACTAATAATAAATACACAAACATCTTTGATTAATTCACTATTTCACAGGATGAAAACCTACATACAATTCTGATGACCTAAAATTTAAAAAACGATTATACAGACAAAAATTGAGTCTGATAAATAATATTTCTAATTTTGCAATGCAGTTTAATTTTATTACCTGAAATATCATCTATGGATTTACTAAAACTACAGAACGGTTCGGATATTCGGGGTATTGCATTAAAAGGGATCCCCGGAGAAGAAGTCAACCTGACACCGGACACAGCCAGAAAGATTGCATTAAGTTTTAGCCAGTGGTTATCCAAGAAAATTAACAAACCGGTTAACCGTCTCAAGATTTCCCTGGGGCGGGATCCGCGCCTGAGCGGCCCCGGGCTTCTGGAGGCCATGGCTCACGGTTTTTTAAAAGCCGGATGTGAGGTATGGGATTATGAGCTGGCCTCTACCCCTGCCATGTTTATGTCCACCCTTATGGAATACATGGATGGAGCGGTGATGATCACTGCCAGCCATTTGCCCTTTAACCGCAATGGCATGAAATTCTTCCATCGCAACGGAGGCCTGGAAAAAGGGGACATCACGGAGATACTGACACAGGCGGGAAGAGTTGCTATGGATGAAACGAAGCAAATGGGCCGGCTGCATAAAAAAGACTTTATGAAAGAATATGCGGGTTATTTGCGTGATTTTATCCGTCGATCATCCGGAGATACGGTTGATCCCCAACGCCCTTTGAAAGGGACAAAGATCCTGGTAGATGCCGGCAACGGTTCGGGTGGGTTCTTTGCCAGCCAGGTGTTAGAGCCGCTCGGCGCCGATGTATCGGGCAGTTTGTTTCTGGATCCCGACGGCCGTTTTCCCCATCATGTGCCCAACCCGGAGAACAACGAAGCGCTCGAAGACATTTCGGAAGCCGTCATGCAAAAACAGGCCACTCTGGGGATTATTTTTGATACGGATGTGGACCGGGCCGCCCTCATCGGACACGATGGTAAACCTATCAACCGCAATGCATTGATAGCCCTGGTCTCTGCTATCGTTCTGGAGCAATATCCCGGCTCCTGGGTTGTCACCGACTCCATCACTTCTGACGGACTAACTACCTTTATTGAAAAACAACTGGGCGGACATCATCATCGTTTCAAGCGGGGATACCGCAATGTCATCAACGAAGCTATCCGGCTGAATGAAAACGGCAAAGAGACCCACCTGGCCATCGAAACCTCCGGCCACGCTGCCCTGAAAGAAAACTACTGGCTCGATGACGGGGCTTACCTCGTAGCATTAATGTTGGCTAAGATGTCTCACCTGCGTGAAGAAGGACGTCACCCCGAAGACCTTATCAGCAGTTTACCCCACCCGTTTGAGGAAAAGGAATTCCGTCTGCGAATACTTAATGATGACTTTATCACCTATGGACAACAGGTTTTAAATGACCTCAGGAAGTTTACAAAAGAACAAATGGGCTGGCAGATAGTAAAAAACAACTACGAAGGGATCCGTGTGGCCTGTGATCCCGGTCATGGGGACGGCTGGTTTCTCCTCAGACTTTCCCTGCATGACCCGGTATTGCCCTTAAATGCAGAAAGCAATACGGCAGGGGGTATTCGTTATATGGTTAAACAAATCAAGAAGTTTTTTAAATCGTTTGATAAACTCGATACAAGTCCGTTGGATACCTTTTTATCAACCTGAAAAAATTATGAACAGAGTCTATGCTTTGGGGGAAACGCTTTATGACATAACGTTTAAGGACGGTAAGCCCCTTACCGCCTGGCCCGGAGGATCTTTGCTGAATACCTGTGTCTCCCTGAGGCGGCTGGGGGTTCCCGTATCTTTCATCAGCGAATACGGACAGGATGCCGTTGGCAATATCATTCACCGTTTCCTTGAAAAGAACAGCATTGAAACCCGTTTTATCAACAGATATAAGCATTTCAATACCACTATCTCTCTGGCTTTTTTGAATAAACAAAATGAAGCCGGTTACTCTTTTTATAAAAACTACCCGGCACAACGTCTGCAGGTTGACCTGCCGGTGTTCTCCTCGAATGACTTTTTCCTTTTTGGTTCATTCTTTGCGTTAAATAAGGCCATTCGTCCCAAACTGCTGGGCATGCTCCGGGAAGCAAATAAGAAGAATGTATTTGTCCTGTATGATCCCAATTTCAGAAAAGGTCATTTGTCAGCGCTCCCTTCCGTGCGCAAGAGTATCCTGCAGAACATGTCTATGGCCACCCTGGTACGGGGATCAAATGAGGATTTTCGGAATATCTTCGGAGCCGGTGATGCCGATGAAGCCTATCGTGCTATCTCCCGGCATGTAAAATATCTCATTTACACCGCCAGTAACCGGGCTGTTTACCTATATACGCCCGAGTTGTCCCTGCAGATTTCTGTTCCAAAGGTCGTTACCAAAAGCACCATTGGTGCCGGGGACACTTTTAATGCCGGCATTATTTATGAACTATACCGCAGAGGTACCGGTCCGGATGATCTGCCGAACCTCGGCAAAACGGAATGGACAGCCATCCTGCAAACGGGTGTCACCCTGGCCGGGGAAGTATGCCGCCATTACGAAAATTATATTTCCATGGATTTTGCCAGAGACTTTATCAAAAGGAAAAGCTCCTGACACTTTCTATCTACCCGTTATGGATATGATAAACCTACCCTCACAAGCATCAAATTATTCCCCGGTTCTCCGACTAGCTTCCGAAGCTTTGACTTATTATTCCACCGGGAAAATATACGATATCAAACCACTAAGCGGAGGATTTGCCAATATCAATTTGAGGGCTTACACGGAACAAGGGCAATACCTGATCCGGATATGCAGGAAACAACCTTTGGAGAACATAAAAAAAGAGATGCAATTGATGGAGGTGTTGAAAAAATATAATTATCCTGCAGCTTATCCTGTAGTTCGTACAGACGGGCAAATGATTACCTTCACTGGATCCTTGCCTGTTGTTGTGTATAACTTCATCCATGGTCATGCACCGGAATCTACCACGGAAGTCATCCGGCAAATAGCCTGTGCCCTGATGAAACTACACAGCATACCGGCCTCTGAGGTTCCCAGGAAAGACAATGTTATCACACCGGAGAAATGCTTCAAACGGATACAGGAACAAAATAACGATTATTGTATGACCCGGGACACAAAAACCATGTGGATAGAAGCCTTTGAAAAAACAAAAAAGTTTCTGGATATCCCCTTGCCGTCCGGCTTGATCCACGGGGATCTTTTTCGGGATAACACATTATTTTCCGAAGGACACGTGGCTGCCATCCTGGATTTCGAAGAATTTGCTATTGATCATTTTTTATTTGACATTGGCATGACCATCAACGGGTTCTGCATTACCGGAAACCTGCCGGACAGGAAAAAAATCATACAATTTCTTACAGCGTATGAACAATACCGACCGCTCACCGAGGAAGAAAATAACTGTCTGGACGCCTATACCGGATGGACAGCCCTGGGGATGGCCTGCTGGCATGTAGGTGACTGCCGTACCGAACAAAAACCCGGACAAACAGAGCGGATACGTGCATTAACGGAACGGGCCTGGCAATGGTTAAAATAACAATGTCTAACATAGCAGAAGTAATGATTTTTAACAAGCATCACCATCTCATCAGACACCGTGAGACCCTCGATGATTTGCTGCACAACCAGATCATTATGGATGATCTGACCGGTTTTATGAAATAAATTCTTTATATTTCCTCTATAAAAAAATGATCTAATCCGCCTTCCATCGGCCGCCATGCGCCTACGCTGAAGCTTCAGCGACAGCGTGCGGACGGGCTGCCCCGGGGTAGTTCATTAGGTCAGAGAGAACCTGTTTATAAATATTTTTATGCAGCCTGTGTATATTTGCATGAAAAATTTTATGTAGGTTTGAAGGGAAGGAATAACATCATTTAAGTTTAAGATACATGAGAAAACTAATTGGTATCCTGACTGCCGGAGGAGACTCTCCGGGACTCAATGCGGCCATCCGGGCTATCGGGAAAGCGGCTCTGGGCGTTTACGATATGAAAGTTATCGGTTTCAAGGACGGTTTCCGTGGATTGATGGAAAACCGTTTCATCGAGTTGGACAGCAAAGCACTCTCCGGCATCCTGACTGTCGGGGGCACCATCCTGGGCACAAGTCGTGACAAACCCCACAAAATGATGGTAGGTAATAAGGTCATGGACATGACAGATGTGATCGTTGACAATTTTCAGAAACATCATCTGGATGTCCTGATATGTCTGGGGGGTGGTGGCACACAAAAAAATGCTTATCATTTGATGAAACACGGGTTAAATATTATCACCCTGCCCAAGACCATTGATAACGATATTGCTATGACAGACACCACATTCGGCTTTGACACTGCCCTGAGCATAGCCACCGAAGCCATTGACCGTCTGCACAGCACGGCCCATTCCCACCACCGCATCATCGTCGTAGAGATTATGGGACACCGGGCTGGCTGGCTGGCACTGGGAGCCGGCGTTTCCGGCGGTGCCGATGTGATCCTGATCCCGGAAATACCCTATGATGTCACCAACGTGGCAGAATCCATCCTGCAACGCAGCCGCGCCGGCAAAAACTTCAGTATTGTAGCCATCGCCGAGGGTTCTATATCCAAGGAAATGGCTGCTATGAAAAATAATCTGGAAGCCCGTCTGAAAACTGTCACGGATACCCAGGAAACCATGAATATCAAAAGCGAGCTAAAAGATCTGGGAAATTTACGTTCAAACAACACCATGCGGTTGTCCCGCGAGCTGGAAGAGCTTACCGGACTGGAATCCAGGGTAACCATCCTGGGACACCTACAACGGGGAGGATCGCCTACGGCATCAGATCGTTTACTGGCTACCCGCCTTGGCACCGCCGCCGTTCGTTTTATAGATGAAGGAAAATACGGAATTATGGTGGCTGCCAAAGGGAAAAAAGCGGTGGCCGTACCCCTGGAGAAAGTTGTAGGTAAAAGAAAAACGGTACCCCGGAATCATCCCTGGATTGAAAGTGCACGTTTTGTAGGAACGTGTTTGGGGGATTAGATTCTGTTATTTTTCTTTTCCTGTTTCCTGATGAACCCGTCGCAAAAAAGCCGGATCCATTTTGATCACTTTCCGGTCATAGGTCATCAGCCCGTTTGTTTCTGTCTCCACATCCGTAATCTGTGTATAAATACAGGCGCTCAGGCCGGGATTATTTTGTAATCGCATAATCTGTTCAAAATAATTCTTATATTTCTTCTTCAATTCGACAGTATCATTCATTTTACGGTATCCCCAATTTTTCTGCACCCAGGTATGACCTTCCACAGGCAGCCCGAGGCCTCCGTATTCTCCCAGCACGATGGCTCTGTTTCTCTGTGGACGGGGAGCTCTGGGATCCGGATAATGGTGGATGTCCAGGACATCTCCTACCCCACGGTCTGCCCATCCACTGGCAGCATCTACCAAACGGGTAGGGTCTGTTTTCCGGATAAAATCAACAATACCCGCCGTATTAAACTGACCCCATCCTTCGTTAAAGGCCACCCACATAATAATAGAAGGATGGTTGAATTTCGTCAGGATCATATGCTTCAGTTCCTTTCTGTATTGTGCCACGGAGCTATCAGACCTTACGATATCAGGATCATGCGGGCCGATATAACGGTCTCCGCTGGGCATATCCTGCCACACCAGAATGCCCATCTTATCACACCAATAATAGTACCTGCGTGACTCTGTCTTAACGTGTTTACGCAACATATTGAAGCCCATCTTTTTGATAACTTCCAGATCGTATTTCATAGCATTTTCTGTAGGCGGGGTATAAATGCCGTCAGGCCAGAAACCCTGATCCAGGGGACCGTCCTGAAAAACAAAACGGCCGTTTAACAGCATCCGGATAGTGCCATTTTTATCTTTGCCGATACGTATTGAACGCATCCCAAAATAACCGGTCACTCTGTCTGTTACTTTTCCCTGTTTTTTCAGACTGATTTGCAGGTCATACAGATCAGGGTGTTCGGGATCCCACAGATGCAATTCTCTCAAATGCAGTACCAGGCTGTCACCTATTCCGGCACACAAGTGTGACATGTTTTTATCATGGTACCGGACAAAGATATCTACAGAATCCCCTAACATTTGATGTTGCGCTGTCAGTTTCAGGATAACACGCTGTTTCCGGATATCAGGAAATACCCGATAGCTTTGTATGTAAGTCCGGTTTACCGGTTCCAGCCATACCGTTTGCCAGATACCTGAAACGGGGGTATACCAGATACCCCTGGGATGATTAACCTGTTTTCCACGGGGTTGTGTTCCCTTATCCGTAGGGTCCCATACCGAGATGAGCAGGTCCTGTGTTCTACCTTTTATATAACCGCTAATGTCCATCGTGAAAGGATCATAACCTCCGCGGTGCATGCCAACATATTTCCCGTTCAACCAGACTTTTGTTTCCCAGTCTGAAGCTTCGATATGTAACAATATCTGTTTCCCGGACCAGTTTCCCGGCAAAGAAAACTTTTTATGATACCAGACAACACTATCAGCTGATACCTTCTTTTGTACTCCTGACAGGCAGGATTCAACCGGAAAAGGCACCCGGATGGTACCGTTCCATTTTACCGGTTTATCCACTGTTTTTGGGACGATAGCATAATCCCATAATCCGTTCAGGTTCTGCCAATCAGCACGCACCATCTGAGGCCTCGGGTATTCAGGCCAGGGATGCTTTATACTCACCTGGTCACTCCATTGCGTAGGCAAAGGACATTTTGATTCCTTCCAGTCGATGTGTTTTTGTCCACAAGAAAGGATCAATAAAAAAACAGGAAACAATAAAAACAGTCTGGCACGCTTCATATACTATTTTATTAAGGTTTAATAATTTCTTTATATTTTGGAAGAAACATTCCTTGTTGCCAGTTTCGATTCTTTTAGTCGTAAGCTCAGGATCGCATTAAACAGGGTAAGTATAAGAAAGACAATCATAAACGGGGTCATGGACCCGGTCACTCCACGGAATTTATCCATACCGTAAATAAACAACACCCCGGAGATCTGTCCCGCCATCAGCATCAGACCCTGTGACGTAGATTCAGGAGCAGGATAACTCAACTCGGCACCATATTGAAAGCCTATGGGGCCGGCACTCATGATAAAGAATCCTATAATAAAAGAAGATATCAGTATAATACCATAGCTGTCGGAGAAAGTAAGGCCATATAAACCGGGAAGAATACCTACCATGGCAATGAAGATGAAAGGTTTACGTTTTCCTGATTTATCAGAAAATACCGGCAGAATGGATGCTCCAATAATCCCACCCAACATCATAATGGCACCTACCACTCCTGCCTGTTCGGATCCAAAGCCCCGGGGTTCGAGTATTTGCTCAATCCAGGTAGTTACAGCATTGAACATACCCAGTCCGATAAAGAATAAAAGCAGAAGCAACAACATATTTCTGTTTTTTAAAATAGACCTGAGGCCTGAAAAGACATCCGTACGTTCGATGCTTACCGTTTCTTCAGAAATATAGGGAGATTTTTCACGCAACAGGACAAACACCAGCAAAGCAGCTCCCACAGAAATCCAGGCGGTAAGTTTCAGCATACCGGGGATTCCTTTTGCAGAGACCAGCAAGGGAGTAAGTGCCATCGCCAGGATAATCCCGATATATTGCGACAGCGTACCCAGGCCGACAGCCATCACTCTTTCTTTAAACGGAAACCAGTTAGCCCCCACTTTTGTAATAGCATTCAAAATAAATGGCTGCGCCACGGCCAGTCCAACCTGGGCAATTAAGATGACCGTAAAATTATTGGGATAATAAGCTTTCAATAATGCGAAAATAATAACTAACCCGGCTCCCAAACTAACGCCTGCCCGCAAACCGAATGTGTCAATGACATAAGATGCCGGCACACTTACGACAATATAAATCAGCATAAAAATCATACTTAGCATTCCGATCTGTAACACATTTACATGATAAAAAGCGGCTGCATCCCCGGTAATGGGAGCAAACATGATCCAGTGGATCTGGATAATAATATTGATCAGGGCAAAAACAATTAAAACAACCCAGCGGTATGGGCTGCGGTTAGGTTTTTTGTTGTTCATTACATTTAATCTTGGTTGTATGGTCCTTTGTTTTTAAGAAAACCAAATGTAATAAAAATCCGGAATCTTGTTTCAAAAACCCCATCAGATTTTATTCCAAAGCCGTTCTTCCCTGCATGAACCGGGGAATTTGTTTTCAGGTCACCGGAAAAGAGAGAGAATTTAGCTGTGGTTACCTGCTAACTGGCTTCATCCCCAGCACTTCTTCAGCAAATTCAAAAGTTTTATCTTCCACTGTTTTCACATCTTTAGACAAGATACCGGATGCAATGGGATGAACCCCCGCATTTGGGAAAGCAACTTTCCATTTCTTTGAAGAAGGTGTAGATACCTGGTCATACATTTCAAGCATTCCCGGAATAGACACCGTCGGATCCTGTTCTTTATCGTTCTTGTAGTAATACCCGAGAAACAAAGGTTGGTGTATTTTCTCAAACGTCTCTTTGGTCATGGTAACATTTACAAGCTGTTTCAGTGCCCGAACTGCTTCAATGCGGTATATAGACTGCCAGTATTTCCGAACTTCCGGCGGATCATTATATTTAATATATTTTCCCTTCAGTAATTTAGCAATAAAAAAACCAAAAGGTTTTACCAGTATATTGGTTGATTTATTAGCCATATCCACGTTGGGGGAAAAAAGAATCAATGCATATATCCACGGATTCCCGGAGGCAAGATACAAAGAGAGGGTTCCTCCGGTGGATGTACTCATCAGTATGACTTTATCTCCCAGTTGTCTGCCAATCTTCACTGTTTTTTTTGCCGACGCAAGATAATTTTCCGGTGTCAGGTTCAGCAGTGCATCGGTAGTATCAATTCCATGACAACATAAACGGGCCAGATATAAATTACACCCATAACGTTTGGCAAAATCCTCATTTACGGGATAACCTTCCATCCAACTGGCTGAGAAACCGGGCAGATAGACCACAACATATTTGGTTTTTTCTTTTTTCTCAGGATTTGCCCAGACAATCTTTGCTTCATTGTCTTTTTTTATGGTAAGTCTGGAAGCTTCCGATCTGTTAATCTCAGCCTCCAGCTGTGAAAGATCCTTCGCGGCATATCCCGGAGTTATTTTTGCATTCAGTTGGGCATTTGAAGGTATCAGAACAAAAAAATCCAGGATTATAAACGTCAGGATTATTTTTTTCCACTTAAACATTTTCATGTCAGAATCATTTCATTTATTGTTTATCAAAGATAATTATTATTCACTTTATGGCA
>CAYLJE010000022.1:0-8452 GCA_964383915.1 uncultured Rikenellaceae bacterium | reverse complement strand
GGCACATCAAAAAAAATATTCCGGTTTCTAACTCACGCAATCTTATGTTTTCCTTTTTTCTCACGGATGCTTTTAACCCGCAAGGAAAAAGCCGGCATATTTTCCTTCGACCATCTTTTCAACAACAAGTGATTCATGGCCATAACAGGATGATAGAAAAGCATCCTTGGCCCTGAGAAACGCATGATCTCCCGTATCTGTTCACGCTTTTCCGGGCTATAACAATGCACGGGACAAACCGAGCAAACCGGTTTATCTTCACCGAACAGGCACCGGTGATATTTCATGGAAGCATAGGAAAAGATTTCGGCACAGGAATCACATAAACCCTTCGGATGATGATGTTTGACCTTACAATACATCTGTATCATGGTCTTTACCGTCCGGATTTCTCTTTCTTTCCTGGTTGTAAACAAAAACTTCATTCTGTGTCCTCTTCCCTGTTCCATATCTTCCATGATTTTTCTGCCTGTTGTTTGAGCATCTCCAGCCCATTTGTCACCGTTGCATGTCTTTCTCTACCCCGCTTCATAAAAAGTGTTTCCTCCGGATTATATACCAGATCATACAGGAGATGTTCCTGTGTAAGGTATTGATACGGAATATCAGGGCAGGTATTTGTTTCGGGAAACATCCCCAGCGGGGTTGTATTGACAACCAGTTTTATCTTTTGCAGCATCATTCCGGTAAGTTCATTATACCGGATAGACCTGTCTCCTCTCGGATTACGCGAGACAAACCATACCTCCATGCCCAGTTTTTTCAAGACATATTCCACCGCTTTTGCCCCACCACCCGTACCGAGCACCAGGGCAAAATCATGCCAGGGTTTTAACAGTGGCTTCAGCGTCGTTTCGAATCCCCACACATCCGTATTGTATCCTATCAGACGTATGCGATTACCCCGGTATATCCGGATGGTATTAACAGCTCCCACAACACGGGACTCCCCGTCCAGTTCATCCATGAACGGAATAACTTTCTCTTTGTAAGGAATAGTAACATTTAGTCCCAGAAGTTCAGGTTTTGCTCTGATCACATCCGGCAATTCATGAATATCTTCCAACGGAAAGTTTTCATAAACAATATCTGATCTTTGTTCTCTTTCAAATTTTTCAGAAAAGTATTGTTTTGAAAAAGAATGAGATAAAGGAAAACCAACAAGTCCGTATTTACGCATGGGTTGAAGATTTATTTTTTTTTGCCGCCAAATATTCCAGTACCCAGATGGTTAAAACACCCAAAATCATAAACACTACAGCCCAGATCACTTCTCTGTTCAAACCATCAGGTAAGAATTTCCGATATTTAATAAGGATGGGTTTGCCGTTTGTTTTCAGGATCATGTTCCCGGCCTGATCCAGTTTATAGACTGCTTTCTGCCAGGGCCACAGAAGACTTAATGAACCAGTAACAAAACCTGTCAGCAAAGCAATGGTGACATTCCGATATCTTCTGATGATCCATGAAAGAAAACGGGAAAAGCCAACCAGACCTACCAATGTCCCCAAAGCCACGGGAATTAGAATATTCCAGGCCAAATGATTTACGCCATAGACAAATATTAGCTCATAATTTCCCATAAGGATCAGTATAAAAGACCCCGACAGGCCGGGCAACATCATACTGCATACCGCTACAATCCCGCAGAGGAATAAGTAGTATTCATTTGCATTGGGTGTTGCGGGGGATAAAAAGGAGATACCCAGTGCAATGGCTATTCCGCTTATCATCGCCACCAAGGCCGGAGCGTTCCATCTTTCTACAGTTTTCCCCACAAAAAATATAGAAGCCAGGATCAACCCGAAGAAATAAGACCAGGTATATACCGGATAATACTCAAAAGTATAACCCAGTACTTTTGCAAGCACTACGATGCTTGTAAGCACCCCCAGAAATACCATCGTGATAAAGCCCATGTCTGTATGCCGGAGCATTCCTTTAATATCCCCTTTCAGCAGCATGCGGAGGCTGATGATGTCCCAGGAACGGAAGGCATGGATAAAACGTTCATAAATACCTGTAATCAGGGCAATGGTACCGCCAGACACCCCGGGAATAATATTGCCTATGCCCATAGCCACTCCTTTCAGGTAAAGGATAAGTAGTTCTCTCCATGGCTTCATATAAATAGAATCAAAGAATTAAACACTCTCTCCACTATCACTTTGCACAAATGGTTACAAAGATAGGGATAGATGAGAGAGAACAAAGAACAGGTGTTATTTCATGCGAAGGTCTTCCGGAAGAAAACGGTAGAAAGTGTCGCCTCTTAATCCCTGGCGCAATGCTTCCAGTGAGAGCACTTCCCTGGGTGCAATATTTCCTACATTCACATTGGCTCCCAGCAGTTTAATAAACCAGGCTTGTTGTGCTTTGTTGGGCGCTTCCCATATCACATTGTCAATGTCAACATGTTGTATAATATCATCAATCAGGCTACGATTAGCTGAACCATCTTTATGATAAAGGCCGATAGTGCCACTTTCGCGGGCTTCTCCAATCACTTTCCAGGAACCAGCTTCCATTTCGGTTTTCATATATGCCACCCAAATCGAATCGGGGATAGGAATATCGGATGTTTTAGCCCCCACCTCAGAAATAACTGTCACCTGGCCGGATAACTTCCGTATAAATTCCAATTTGTCTTCGTGTGGCATAATGATCGATCCATCGGATACTTCTGCATATTCCATTTCAAACAAATCCAGGTATTTTCTATAGTCATCAAATGCTCCACGGATCACAAAAGCTTCAAACATGGTTCCTCCAAAATAGGTTTTAAAACCCGCCTCTTTATATAATTTCAGTTTTTCTTTCAGGTTCGGCGTGATCAGGGAGGTGCCAAAACCCAGTTTTAGCAAATCGACATAATCTCCGGCAATCTGAATCATATCTTTTGCTTCATGCAGAGAAAGGCCTTTATCCATAATCATGGTCAGACCCTTTTCACGCGGTTTTTCTGTACGTTCAGGTAAATAACTCAATTGATAATTCATATTATTCTGGTTTATAATGTTGGATCAATTCATGTACTATTTTGAATTTATTCAATTCCGGAAATTTCTCAAGGAACCATTTATGTTTCAGGAAATCCATAGACAATGCTTTTTCGAAGGCATTTGCTCCTTCTTCAGTTTTTCCCCCGAACAAGCGGATGGCAGCTTTCATATAAAACATTTCAGCAGAATCGGGGTGATATTTAAAGGCTTGTTTCATGATAACTTCCAATCGTCTTTTCTCTCCCGTATCAAAGAGCAGCATCAGGAAATCCAGCCAGTAGGCCGAATGATCCGGTGCAAGGTTTACCACCCTATCTCCCAAATCAATACGTCTCTGTAGAGAACCGGTATGTTTCGCTATTCTGAACAATTCATACCACAATTCTGCATTTCCACGATCCAGGTTTATTGCTTTACTACAAAATGATTCAGCCTTTTGCCATTTTCCCTGTAACTCATAAATCCCAGCAGCCTGAAAAAAAAATTCAGGGTCTTTTGGATTTTCTTCGATTACCATTTTATACCAGCTCAATGCCCGGCTTAACTCCCCCGTTTCCCGGTAACATTTCCCCAGGTTAGTCATACCACTCACATCGTGAGGTGCCAAAGACACATAAATCCGGTATTCACCGATGGCTTCCGCGTAGCGACCCAGAAGCATCAAGGTACGCCCTTTGTTAAAGAGTCCTTCCGGCGAATCCCGATGTATAGCTAGTTGGAAATCAAAAGCTTCAAGAGCCTCTTCATGTTTTTCCAGTTTAAGGTATATCTCCCCGATATTGCTCCAGGCTGTTTCATTAAAAGGATCTTCTTCCAGAAGCCTTTTATAGGCATCCACGGCCTGTTTATCATATCCCAGCTGTCGATAAAGAAAACCCAATTCAAATAATACCATGGTATCATAAGGATTAAAGTGATAAGCTTTCTTCATATAGTTCAATGCCAGGTTATATCTGCCGATTAACTCCAGGTCGGTACCTGCCTGATAGGCTATATCTCCTTCCATGCCCATGCCCGCGGACAAGGCCCTGTCATAATCACGAACAGCCTCTTTTTCATGTCCCAGACGGGCCAGTGCAGAACCCCGGAACAAATACACCTGGTAATTCTGTGAATCCAGGGGGACCAGCGTATTCAATAAATTCAGAGCCTGTTCATCTTCATTCGTTGAGATCAACAGCTCGGCTTTTTTCAGCCGTATTGAAACAGATGAAGGATGCTGTTGTAAGGCCAGATGAATGGTTTGCTCTGCTTTCTCCAACTGTCCTTTATCCAGATACGTATCAATGATTTCTTCAAATTCAGATACGTCCAGAAAGCGAAAGTTTCCCTCGCTGCGCATTTTCTCAAAGCGTTGAATCAGCTTGTTTTCCCATTTCTCCCCCCTAAAACCATTCAGTTCTTCTCTCATAAGCAACAATAATCTGCCACAAAGTTACAATATTTCTGATCTATTATACCAAAAAAATTCCACCCAAATAAAATCAAGGATAAACCTCTCTACGAGCTGCCAGTAATGTATTCTTCAAGAGAGAGACGATAGTCATCGGGCCCACGCCACCAGGGACAGGTGTGATATAGCTACTTCTGGGAGCTACCGTTTCAAAATCCACATCACCCCACAGTTTCCATCCGGATTTTGTTTTGTCCGAGGGCAGGCGTGTAATTCCCACATCAATTATCACCGCTCCTTTTTTTATCATCTCTCCTGTCAAAAAACGGGCTTTCCCCAAAGCAGCGATGACAATATCTGCGCGGGCGGTAATTTCTGAAATATTTTTTGTCCGGCTATGGCAAACCGTAACCGTAGCATTCCCGGGATATCCTTTTCTCGCCATCAGAATACTTATAGGCTTTCCTACAATATTGCTGCGTCCGATTACCACACATTGCCTGCCTTCTGTTTCAATATGGTATCTTTCGATCAGCTCGATAATCCCTGCCGGAGTGGCAGAGATATAAGCAGGCAGGCCAATCACCAAACGCCCTAAATTTATAGGATGAAATCCATCCACATCCTTGCGAGGGTCAATAGCTTCGATCACCTTTTGTTCATTAATCTGCCCGGGAAGCGGCAGTTGTACGATCAGTCCGTCAACAGAATTATCTGCATTCATCTCATGTACCTTGTTCAATAGCTTTTTTTCACTGATAGTATCTTCCAAACGGACAACCGTAGAATGGAATCCCACCTCATGACAGGCTTTTTCTTTTGCCGACACATAAGTTTCACTGGCTCCGTCATGGCCAACCAGGATAGCCACCAGATGAGGAATCTTCCCCCGGTTTCTACGAATATTATTCACTTCTTCACGTATTTCACTACGGATCGCCGCCGCTGTTGCTTTTCCATCAATTAATGTAAACATAATCAATAAGTTACTTTAAATAATTAAACATCTCAAACCTAATTTATTTTTAATATTAAATTGCCCCTACAGAAAACATTTTTTAAGAAGATATCAACATCCCATCATCGGACAGCCCTGTCATATAAATGCATCAGATCAAAACCAAATCTTCTGTAACAAAAAAAGGATGAAAGGTAGTGTCAAAATACTAAAAAGTGTGGTTACAAATACATTCTTCATAGCCAGGACATCATCACTCCCAAACTCTTTTGCAAGAATTACAACATTTGCCATACAAGGCATGGCGGTTTCAATTACCAGAACGGAAAAAGCTGTCCCTGACAAAGGAATATGCAGGGATCGGATCAACAGACCAACCCCCAGCATCAGCAGAACAGGCACCAGCACTAATTTATTTAAGGATAAAAGCAATACCTTGGGATACCTCAAAAAATCCCGTGGAGTCAGAACGGATAAAAGAATACCTATATAAATCATGGAAAGATAAATCGTTGTCTGACCCAGTTTGCCAAAAGTATCTGTAAATACTTGTGGAAGGCGGATATTCAGGACTACCATCAATAACCCGGCCAGGAAAGCAATGGTATTGGGATTCCATAAATGACGAAAAGACTTTCCCCATGAGACCTGTCCTTGACGGGTTAAGAAGAAAACGCCGACCGTCCAGAGTAATGTACTCGAAACCAATTGATACAGAGTAGCATACAGGATTCCTTCTCCGCCCGGATATAAAGCATCCATCAACGGGAATCCGAGAAAAACAATATTACCAAACAGACTATGTGTTAAAAAAACGCGGGATTCTTCCTGTTTGAAGCGAAACAACCGCACAGAAAAGATACCTACAATATACATCAGCAAAAAAGCCAAATAAACAAGCAGAAAATACCACAGACTGTTTACCAGAAGACTTCCTGTAAAACGCAAGGCAGAAATCTTGGTAAAAATAAGCAGAGGCAAAGTCAGTTTAAAAATCAATTGAGAAAGTCCATCCTTTATCTTAATCGAGATCAGACCCGTTCGTACAGCAAGAAAGCCGGTAATGATCAAAATCGCCAGGATCAATATTTGATAAACCACAATATTCTCATTCATAACCTTTAACAGTCACCTGATTTTTACTATCCGGTTATCATACATGGGTTGTACCGGCGAAGATAAAGAATTCAAAGGATTATACCTGACGAGGATCATCGTCTTATCCTTCTGACCATAATAATTGTTAATTTCGCAGGGAAATGATGCGCAAATTTTTTAATACCATAAACGATATCAAGAAACAAGGGATAGTTCATCCCTGCCGGCTATGCAATCATCTCTGCTCCAATATAAAAAGATGGATCAGTGAACATTTATACGGAATTCTCGGAACCGTGATTGTCCATCTGATCCTGGCTATTTCTTTTATGATCTTTAAAATATCAACCCTGCCGGTTCACCATCAACAATCCGTTGTCATATCCTTTGAACAGGAACCTTCCCCGGAATTGCCGTTGAAAGAAAACAAAGCAGATAAAATTGTTCCGGACAAGGAGCTTAAAAAATGGATCCATGATATCCCTGTGAATGAAGCATTAAAGAAAAAGGGAAATTTTGATATCAACAAATATATTGACCAGGTCAAAAAAGAAATGATACGGTCTGGTCAATTGACAAAGGATAATTATATTGACGAACAGAAGCAGAAGCAGGAAGAGATGGCAAAAGAACTCAGCAGCAAGCTCCCGTTGAAGACAGGAAAAAATCCAGGAGATTCATTGACCGCAACAGAGATTATGGCCAGTCACTATTCCGGTCCCACAAGGGTAAAATATTACCTTACAGGACGTATTGCCCGCAATTTGGTTATTCCGATATACAAATGTGAAGGGTCAGGCATAGTCGTAGTAAGTATCATTGTAAACCAGGAAGGCAACGTAACCGATGTTTCCATAGAAACGGATAAATCCGCCACCCCTATCTGTATGCATGAAACAGCTTTGCAGGCGGCCCGGTCAAGCTATTTCGATGTTGACCCGAATGCTCCGGAGAAACAACAAGGGACTATTACCTATTACTTTGTGGCACAGGATGAATGATGCTATTCCTATTTTTTCTGCCAATCACTGCCTGGTATAGGTTGCGTTTTTTTTTAGGTTTGGTAAACTGTTCTATTTGGGATTTAGCAAGATTCATTGAAAAAGAAATATAAAATAATCTAACTTCCTGTCCGGCAAAAGGATAATTTCCCTGACTATCACGGTAACTCTGATTAAGGAAGTTAGCAAGATAATATTTTACCCTGACACTCATACCTCCTTTGAACTTAACCCCTGCAAAAACGGACGGAATAAAGGCAGGAGTACGTGGAGAAAACCACTCTGTAAATTTTGATTTTACACCATTCACAAAATGCTTTTCTTTATAGTTAAATAACCATTCATATTCACCACCGGCGAAGAAAAATGTCTTTTGCATATTACCTATTTTCCAAGCTAACGGAACACCCAAGGCATAGGAACGTCGTTTTATTTTTACACCATCTTTATGGTAGATATACCCAATATTTCTAAAACCCAATCCGGTATAAATGCCCACATGTGATGTAAAATCTTTATGAAGATAACTCCCGGCATGAAAAAACGCAGTAAACCTCATGGTATTATCTAAGTGTGCTCCGTTGTCTTTCACATTAGCAAACTGAAACAATAATTCACCGCCACTGGTTAAATAATAATCTTTTTGACCAAACAGACTTACTGCAGAACAAAACAATAAAACAAGAATAAGTTTACGATAAATCATAAATACAATCATTGATGAAAAATATAACAGCTCAATCATTCTGGTCAATAAAACAAAACTTTCTTAAACGAGATTACAGGAAAGTATAAAAATGCAAAAAAATATTGATTTTAACAGAAATATTAATTTTTTATTATAGAGTCATTCACTACTGATCCATTATTTGGGTATCCGGATTTATAAGAATAAGACCTCAAAAAATTTAATAAATTCCAAAATCCATTATCTTTGCACCCAAATCCGGTCCAGTAGCTCAGCTGGATAGAGCAACAGTCTTCTAAACTGTAGGTCCCA
>CAYLJE010000021.1:27027-29579 GCA_964383915.1 uncultured Rikenellaceae bacterium | reverse complement strand
ATCCGCAAAAAAGGAACGTCCAGTGTTATGGTTATTCAGAATTTATCTCCTGAAAAAGTTTCCGTAACCATTAATTTCCCTTATTCCGGAAAGATTTTTACTGAATACTTTTCCGGAGAATCATTTCATTTTGATAATACCAGGATGTTTAATCTTTTGCCGTGGAAGTCTCTTGTTTATATATCCAAATCATACACTGATCCATTATATGGAAAATAATGAGCAATTTTATAGCTTACTGTATCTAATAAACTTTTCTAAGTTTTATTTTACCCTGAAAGGTATATTTATAGCTAACCGTAAATTTCTTCCCGGATTAAACACATGCAGATCTTTTAAAGTTGACAGGTGATCTATATAAACAATATTCAAAATATTACTCCCTGTTAGAGAAAGATTTATCTTCTGTCTTCCCAATTTCAGCGTAGTGCCAATGGCTGCATTAACCAAGCCGTAGCCAGGAGTTGAGGTTTCAAACATGGCCGGGTGATTCTGACTGAATACTCTTTCATAACCAACCAGAAAATAACAATTTTGCAATCTTCCTATATTCTTATTCATGATCTCTATTTCCGTTTTCAGTCTGGCAGCAGGAATAAAAGGCAAATATGCTTTGTTATCCTGTTTCCCGACAACATAAGAGAAAGTGGTTCTTAAATGCAGCCAGTCAAGAGGATGCGGATGAACATGGATTCCTGCTTCTCCTCCATAAAGAAAAGCATTTGTTTGTTTATAACAATATATTTTTTGGCCTTCATTGGTTGTATCCCCCGTGGGAGATAAATAAATATACTTATTAATTTTATTATAGAATCCGGATACATCAAATGTTGCATAGGAAGAATGGTAATGCAAGTCAAGATCTGTTTCATAATTTTGTTGCGAAACAAGATGTTGGTTCCCCATTTCAAAACGAACGCCATGCATTCCATATTGGGTCAGTTCGGCAATGTTCGGGCTTCTGAATGCAGAAGCTATATTTGTTCTTATTAGAAAATTATCGTTAAAGTGCCAGACAGCTCCGACAGAACCACTGAAATTCCGGTAAATACTATCTAATTGTAGTTGATATAACGAATCACTTCTATAACTATTAACGGAATATAGGGGAACACGTATATTTCTAAAGTCATACCGCAACCCTGTCTGAAACATTATTTTTTTATTCAAAAAATAATGTTGTAAAAGGCTAAAAAAAGAAATATCATTTATGTTGGCATCCGGGATAATATGATTCGGTGCTTCTGCATTTTTATTATGTTGTATCATCCCCTGAGCCCCCACCAGATACTCTGCATTTTCATTGGACGGGAGAAAAACTTTTGCCTCATAAGTAAATGTTTTCAGGGTCATGTTTACCAGATTATAAGCCGGGGTATAGGATGATCCGTTCAGTTTCCGGTTATTTTGTTCATAAGCAGTATTCACATTTACTTTAAATCTGCCCGGATAAAAAGAGTTCCTGGAGGAAATAAGATGATCTGTCAAGTCCTGGTACCATATATTATTTTTCTTTGATCTATTGGAAATCAAGGCAAAGACGGGTTCTACGCTCATCCCCAGTTTATCATGATGATAATCGTAAAATAAATTAAAAGATCCGAATTTATTATGAAAGCCAAGGTCTCCTTTCACTGTTCGTGTATTAAATCGGGTATTGGGAACGTACACAGAATGTCCATCCAGATAATCAGCATGGCTTTTACATCCGGAATGAAAACCCCATGAAATATTCTTACCTGATCCTCTAATTCCGGCATCTCCATTCCAACCCAACGTATTAGAAAAATACCTGAGGTTTGTTTCCCCCAGAATTTCTCCTTCGGGGGCAGGTTTTTCCCTGATTACATTGATAACTCCCCCGACGGCACCGGAACCATAAATCAAAGAAGCGGGACCTTTAATAATCTCCACCCGGTCTATTCCAAATTCATCAATTAAAAACGGATGGTTTTCAGAGAACTGGTAATTTTCAAGTCGAACGCCATTATTAAGAACAAGAATATTTGTAAGAGACAAACCCCTGATTACTGGTTTTCCAACCCCAGGTCCTTTTGAAATAACCTGTACGCCAGGGACAGAAGCCAGAGCCTCATTAAATGAGGGACTACCGACAGATGCCAGTTCTTTTCTTTTGATCAGGTCCACTTTTATGGCATTCTCATGCTGAGATCCTGGTAATCCACCTGTAACAACAACCTCCTGAGCCTGTATTACGGTGGGCTGCATATTAATATTCAGGATCATCTCTTTTCCTTTTAACAGGGTATCAATAATTACCGTTTTATACCCTATAAAGGAATACTGTAAATACACTTCTCCTTCCGGCAAGTTTTCAAGTCGGTAACACCCGGAAGAATCCGATACAACACCTATATTCTGCCCGGGGATATACACATTTACACCGGGAATTGGAGCCGTTGCATTTTCTTGCGTAATTTTACCTGAAACTGTACATTGAGAAAAGACTACTGGCTGCACCCATAAAAAAAAACAAAAGAGTGCAATTAGACGCATATGATAATAAAAATAAAATCTTTTCATTAGTTAAA
>CAYLJE010000021.1:0-26927 GCA_964383915.1 uncultured Rikenellaceae bacterium | reverse complement strand
TAAAATCTTTTCATTAGTTAAACCACAAGTCAAAAAATAAGGTGTAAAAATAATCATTTAAAACACAGATCAATTTTAGTAAAGCGTTAAATAATGTTAAAACACTGAAGGTATATCCGGAGGGAAATATTAAAAACCTTTTACTGTTTTATATTATCCCAAAAAGTTCCTTCAAGTTTTTTGTGTTTCAAGTCCTTTTTTAGGATCTCACTGATTACCTGTATGGATTGAACGAGACCATCACAGGACCGGTCATAAAGTGCATGGCCATCGAGGATAAATTGTGATGCCGGGCACTCACAGCCAAATACAGACATGATTTTTGACTGATCCAGGGCTTTCAACCGTTCCCGGTTCTCACTCAATGAAAGTTGTGGGTGGCTAAAAAGTAACATATCCGGGACTTTTTCAAAATAAGTTTCCGGTGAGACAAACAGGTCATTCCCTTCTATCAGAGGGGTTCCTCCACACATCATAATCAGGTCAGATAACCAACGTCCTGCAAGTTGTAATGGGATCCATCTCCGTAGCACTGCCACAACCGGAGATTTACGCTTAATGACATACCGTTTGAAGGTTTTTTTCATTTTTTTCCGGCATTCGATAACCAGTGTTTCTGCATTCTGCTCATATCCAAAAACTTCCCCGATTTTCAGTATATCATCAAAGATATCGTTCATTCTCAATGGAAATAAATCCAGGATTTGACATTCCGGAAGGCCATCCGTTTCAAGGATTTTTTCCATATCCTGTCCGGCCAGTCCGGACAAATAATACATCCCTTCTGTTATGATATGGCTTGGGTTTAATGAGCGCAGCAACTCCATATCCACATTATACGGAGACAGGATGATCTCTGTTAATGTTAATTTGTCCCGGGAAGATAATTCAGCATCCCTATAGTTTTCCCCCACAGGCCGGGTTACAACCGGGAGGTCTTTGAGTTCCGTTTCTTTGGGAATATCATATGAAAGACCTGTGATCCACCTGCCCAGTTCCATATCCAAAAGGGTTCGGGTAGCCCACGCTGATAAAGAAACGATACTAACTTTCTTCATTAGAATAAGATTTTATCAAAAAATAAAGATAAAAAAAAATAAAAACATGATATTTATAATCATTTCTTTCACGTGAAACCCATAGTTTTGTCACACTAAAAAGAAGCCATGAATTTGTTATCACAGAGTTATTTTGTTCTCTTTCTAATTATTTCCCTTGGTTTTATTCTGGGAAATATCCGTATAAAAGGGGTTTCTTTGGATGCAAGTGCGGTCATCTTTGTAGCACTTTTATTCGGGCATTATGGAATATTAGTGCCTAAAGACTTTCAATATATTGGCCTTATATTATTCATTTTTACTATTGGATTGCAGGCAGGGCCCGGATTTTTTTATTCGTTCCGAAAACAGGGAAAGCAACTCATATTTACCACCCTTATTATTGTATTAACAGGCTGGATAACAGCTATATTACTTGGTTGGGGTTTGGGCATAGATTCACGGTTATCGGTCGGATTGTTTACAGGAGCACTGACCAGCACTCCCGGGCTGGCGGCTGCCATTGATGCCACCCATTCTCCTCTGGCATCTATTGGATACGGGATTGCATATCCTTTTGGTGTCTTGGGGGTTATTCTTTTTGTACGAATATATCCTCTTATTACAAAAATTGACCTGAAAAAGGCAAAAAAATCCCTTGAAGAAGAAACAAAAGAACTCTATCCGGAAGTACAGCGACAGAATTTTGTTGTAGAAAATGAAAATGTGATTGGAAAAACCATCGGCGAGTTGAAAATACGGTCCATGACCGGAGCCAATGTGTCACGGATTCTTAAAGGGAAAACCGCTGTAACACCTGATGTAGATACACGTCTGGAAAAAGGAGATGTTATTCGTGTTGTTGGTTCAAATAAATCGTTGGAAAAAACCCGCCTTTTGATTGGTACGCCAACGGAAAAAGAAATTCCGCTGGGGAAAGACTATGAAGTACGTTCTGTTCTGGTCACCAATAAAAAAATAATAAACAAAACCCTGGACGAGTTAAATCTCTGGCATCATTTTCATGCCACGGTCACGCGCATCCGGCGTAGTGGTATTGATATTATACCCACCCCGGCTACTATGATTCGTTTCGGAGACAAACTGATCGTAGCATGTAATCACAATCAGATGAAAAACATCATGTTCCTGCTGGGAAATGAAGACAAAAAACTTTCTGACACTGATTTTTTCCCTGTAGCGACAGGCATTGTTTTAGGGATATTATTAGGCAAGCTTAACATCGGTTTCAATGATAAGTTTACCTTTCACCTGGGCTTAACCGGGGGAGTACTTATAACAGCCATGATCCTCAGCAGCATTGGTAAGACGGGTCCTGTTTTATGGACGATGTCAGGTGCAGCCACCCAGTTGCTTAAACAACTTGGTCTGTTGTTTTTCCTGGCTGCCGTAGGGACCCATGCAGGGGAG
Organism: uncultured Rikenellaceae bacterium; assembly: GCA_964383915.1. Lineage (GTDB taxonomy): Bacteria > Bacteroidota > Bacteroidia > Bacteroidales > VadinHA17 > DRPN01. Next base: position 24,459 of record CAYLJE010000021.1, on the reverse strand, counting down.
CATCTGTCAGAAATTTATCAGAGCTATGGATTTAAATTATTTATCATTGGGGCTGTCATCACCCTTCTGCCGATGATCGCCGGGGTTTGGACAGGTCAAAAAATTTTTAAAATCAATCCGCTGAAACTGCTGGGGACTCTTACCGGAGGAATGACTAGTACACCGGGACTTGCAGCCGTAGATTCTCTGTCAGAATCCAACGCTCCCCAGATCGCTTATGCAACGGTCTATCCCTTTGCCATGGTCCTGATCATTATCCTGGTTCAGTTTACCGTCCTTTTGCCTTTTTAAACGATGATAACCAAATTCAACAATATCTAAAGGGGACTTCTAATAATTAAACGATTTTTGAAATAATAGATTCGTTTAACCTGAAAAACAAGACCCCGGGGAAATGTCTATTTTTGCAAAAACAGGATAAAGTGAAAAAAGGAAAAGTAATAAAAGCCACCGGCCGTTGGTTTACAGTAGAAACAACAGATGCCAGGAGATACCGTTGTGCTGTCAAAGGGATTTTCCGTCTCAAAGGAATTCGAATGTCCAATCCGGTGGTGGTAGGAGATCATGTGTCTTTCGAGCCGGATGCCGGCGGAGAAACAGGACTGATTACCCAGATAGAAGAACGAAGAAACTATATAATACGTAAATCAGTCAACCTGTCGTATGAAGCTCAGATTATTGCAGCCAATATTGATCAGACTTTTCTGATTGTTTCGTTATTAAATCCCAAAACTCACCTGGCCTTTATTGACCGGTTTCTTGTGGCAGCCGAAGCTTACCGTATTCCGGTTACCCTGGTTTTCAATAAATCGGATCTATACAATAAAGAAGAACATGACAATCTGAATTATCTCACCGGCATATACAGGGCTATTGGATACAGGGTATTACACACTTCCATACCTGAAAAGAAAAATCTTCGGGAATTTAAAAAATTGCTTACAGACCGTACAACACTCCTTTCAGGAAATTCGGGCGTGGGAAAATCGTCCCTTGTCAATGCTATTGAACCCTCTCTGAATCTTAAGACAAGACCAATATCAGATTTTCATCGTACAGGAAAACATACGACAACCTATGCTGAAATGTTTCGGCTAGATTTTGGAGGATATATAATAGACACCCCGGGAATCAGGGGTTTTGGTCTGGTAGATATCGGGAAAAACGAAATTTACCATTTTTTCCCGGAAATCTTCAAAGAATCAGCAGGATGTTCCTATTATAATTGTAGCCACGTGTTTGAGCCAGGATGTGCCGTACGGCAAGCTGTCAAAGAGGGAAAAATTGCTGAATCAAGGTATAAAAATTACCTGGATTTGTTTTTTAATAAAGAAAAGAAATACAGATAAACCTACAAATATATATGTGTTATTTTTTATCTTAGTGGCTGATTTTAATGGGGTTTTATTTTTAAAATAAAAATATCATTTGGTAAAAGGTTTGGTTGCAAATGAAAAAGATTTATATTCTTATCCCTCTGGTTATTATAATCATCATTGCTTCAAATATTTACTATTATCTAAATATTTATCAACTACAGGTTAATTTTCAAAAAAACTTTCTTTTAAAACAAACCCAGATCTCCGGTTATGAGATTGAAAAGACAGGTCAGGATTTTCTAAGTGATTTGAACTTTATTCTTTTTTCCGAAAATATCAGTAATTTTTTTGCTGACCCCGGCGCCAGGGAAGAAGTATCCAGAAAAATTGAAATATTTTATACAAAATATCAGAACCTGATTACAGGCATTACGCTCTATGATTCACAGCACAATGCTTTTACTTTTTATAAAGATAATAAAAACAAACACATTTCCAATACGTTTGTCACCCGCAAGCAAAAGGATTTATTATCCCGTGAACAAATACGTTTTGAAAACGGCCGATATATTTATTATCTGCCTGTATTTAATAAAAACAGGGTTTCCGATAATGTAATGGTAGCACTTGATTATAAAAAATACATTGCTTCTGTTTTTGAAAAATCCCATCTGGGGGAATTTCAATGGCAATGGCTTCTGGATAAAAATGGCAATGTTTTGTTCAGTAATCTTAAGGCCGACAGTCTCAGGATTCCTGATATAAATAAAATTTCCAAAGAAATCTCAAACGGATACCAAGGATCTTTAAGGCATGAAGTTTTCGTTTCCGGCAAAGAAACATGGGTTATTTCTGCTTATTATCCGATTCATTTTCTTAACAGGGATTTTGGTATTGTTTTTTCAATGCAAAATGATATCATATTGAAAACAATTGTTAAAAATGCGATTATCATTGCTTCGTTAACATTGGTATTGATTACCCTTATTATTTTCATATTTGTAATTTTTATCTCCCGGCAAAAGTCAGAAAAGAAGGAGTTGGAGAAGACCAAACAAAATCTTCGTAAGATTCTGGAAAACATTCCTATTGGAGTACTAATCCTGGACAAGGACCACCATATTTTATTTATTAACCGGAATGCCAAAGCTACTTTTTCCGTTACTGAAGATCCGTTGGAAGAAGGAAAAGTTATCGGGGATTGGTTTTTTGAAGGCAGCCGTAACCAAATTAAAGAAACGCTAGGTCTTGCCATTGATATGCGTGATTTTCTGGTAATACGCAAAGGCGCCTCCGAGTGGGTTTTGCTAAAAGAAGAAATACCTATCACCTTCCAGGGAGAAGAAGCCACCTTAGAAGCGTTAATAGATGTAACCCCTCTTGAAAAAGCCCGTAGGCAGGAAGCCGCTGCCGTAAAAGCAAAGACAGAGATGTTGGTAAATATGAGTCAGGAAATTCGGGTGCCTCTGGGAAATATTCTGGATAAAACCAGTACCCTGCTCCACACCCATAACAAGCCGGATGAAACTTTTTTGAAAGATATAACATACTCAGCAGACTTACTTATTTCTGTTGTGGATGATATTCTGGAGTTTTCCAAAATAGAAGCCGGTAAAATGATGATCGAAGAAATTCCTTTTAAACTTCGACCTGAAATAAAACTCGTCTTTAAAAAATTCAAGCCGAAAGCTGAAGAAAAAGGAATTAAACTAAAAACTATTTTTGATGAGAACCTTAAAAATAGTTTTATAGGAGATCCTTTTAAAATCCGGCAAATCCTCAGTCGCGTCGTTGAAAACTCTATCAAATACACAGATAAAGGACAAATACAAATCTTCATTTCACAAAGTGATGAAATAAATAACAAGCTTTATCTTTTATTTGAAATCTCCGATACGGGTTATGGTCTGTCTAAAGAACAGATAGAAGCCTTCAATAAAAAAGTTCTTCATTCGACAAACAAAATCAATATCAATGGCCATAAACCTGGCAGTGGACTTGGGATTCCTATTTCCATTCAGCTTATTGAAATGCTGAACGGGGAAATTCAATTTTTCTGTCCTTCTCCGCTCAGCCAGGAGTTGAACCCTGAAGATATTTCCGGAACCGGAACGCAGGTACGCATAAAAATTCCTCTTTTTTCAAATGAACGATTCATAAAAGATATTGACTTCAGCAATATTACTTCCTATTCCCAGATACGTGCACTGGTTATCAAAAACAATGATGAAACGGAAAATTTCCTTCAGGACCAGTTAAAACAATTTGGCATTCGGGCTTCATTAAATTTTTACATGGAGAAAACCGTGCATCTCATTGAAAGTAATTCATCCAATAAAGAACAAAGATATCATCTTCTTATCATTAAAGATTCCTCTACTTTTGACGGTTTTGAATTACTTTACGCCTTAAATGAACGAAAACTATCCAACAAATATGTGATTATACTCACCAGCTCAAATGATCGAAAAGGGAACTACTCCCGTGCCCGCAAATTAGGCGCTGATAATTATCTGATTGAGCCTGTGCAGGGATCCGAACTTTTCAATATAATCCAGGACAATTTTACTGCCCTTGAAATTGAGAAAGCAAACGGAAAGAATCTGGACGAAATATCCCGTTCCCTGAAAATCCTAGTGGCAGAAGACAATCTTATCAACCAGAAAGTACTCCAGGTTTATTTTAAAAATTTAGGATTTGAAATTGATATTGCTGATGATGGTGCCGATGCTGTTGAAAAAGCCAAAAAAAAAGAATATGATCTTATTCTGATGGATGTCATGATGCCTATCCTGGATGGATGGGAAGCTACACGGATACTTCGAAAACTAGGGATTATAACCCCTATCATTGCCGTAACAGCTGATGTTTCCGAAGAGACCAAAACCCGATCAATGGAAACCGGCATGAATGATTACATCCCCAAGCCGGTAAAGATTGACGATATTAAACGAATACTCATCAAATGGTTTTCCGGCAATACTGATTATTTTGAATGATCCAACAGGATATTCTTTTTTATGTTCTTATTTTGCCTTTCTTTCAGTATTTTCTTCCCGAAACAAGGGAGGTAATTAAATAACTATTCAGGCATGCAAAAGACCATACCCATCCATGATTTTTTAATGTTATCCGCAAAATATCCTGTGGTAGATGTTCGATCTCCAGCGGAATTTGCTCATGGACATTTTCCCGGGGCTGTGAATATTCCATTGTTTTCCGATGAAGAAAGAGCGCGGGTTGGAACCGTTTATGCGCAAGAGCATCCGGACAAAGCTGTGGAAGAAGGATTGCGCATTGTCGGACCCAAGATGGTTTCTTTTGTACAGCATGCCAAAAAAGCATCCAGAGAAAATACATTGCTTTCATATTGCTGGCGGGGAGGAAAGCGAAGTCACTCCATGGCCTGGCTCTTTGATACGGCTGGTATCAATACTTTTGTTCTTGAAGGTGGATACCGGACATTTCGCAGACATATAAAAGCCTCTTTACAAAAACCTATGTCTCTGATTATTCTGGGAGGTATGACCGGCACTGGAAAAACAGAGATTCTACAAGCATTGCAAAAAAAAGGAGAACAGGTCATCGATCTGGAACACCTGGCTCATCATAAGGGATCAGTTTTCGGCGCCCTGGGGCAGGAAAAACAACCTACCACCGAACAGTTTGAAAACAACCTTTTTATGGAAAGAAATCGTCTTGATCCACGGAAAACAATTTGGATAGAAGACGAAAGCAAATCTATCGGGAAGGTGTTTATCCCGGACGAGCTGTTTAGTCAGATGAAAAGAGCTCCTCTGTTCAATCTGAGTCTTGACCGGAAGTACCGGGTCAACAGACTTGTCAGGGATTATGCCCTGTTTGATCCTGATGATCTTATTCTGTCAGTGCGTAAAATCGAACGCCGCCTGGGAGGTTTGAACACAAACCTTTGCATTGAAGCTATCAGACAAAAGGATTTTCATCGGGCAGCAGACATCCTTTTACACTATTACGACAAGACTTATACACATGCCATGACCATCCGTTCTCCTGAGAAGATCTATTCCCTGTCACTCCCGGGAGATGACCCGGAAACAAATGCACAGATTATTCTCTCTGTCAAAGTGAGTAGCTGACACTGACCCCTTAACTTCAGAAAACATTCTTTCGGAATTGAATTTTGCACACGCAGGATTCATTATAATGTGTTTTATAACACTTTTTTATTATCTTGCATTATTATAAAACTTTAATATTATGATTGAGACATTCGGTTATATTATAAAGGAAGCAAAACTTCACACTTTAGATTCAAACATATTGGAAAACACTTTTGTACTTGAGAGTACAGCCCCGTTTCCCGGTTATCACGGAGAGAATATCCCATCTTCAAACCGGCCTAATCATATTTATCTGGTCACAAGAAAGAATTATGGTATGGAAAAGATCATACGTACTTCGCGGGAGATCCAAAGCTTTTTCAACCATTCATTTGGAGCCCGGCCGGCAGAGCTGCACATGTTTAATATGATTTATCCTGCCATACGTGTTCAACATTTAGAAGCCCTCAAATACATCGTTGAGTTGCAACAATGGTTTGAAGACATGGGTATTGATTTTATGAAAAAAAAGAATTTCAATAAGCCGGCGATAATACGTGTAACCAAACATTTCAGGCTGGAACAAAATGAAGAAGGAATTTTTCAAGATATGGATGATCCATGGATGTATTACCTGGAAATTTCGATGCTGTTATCGTGGAAAAAGTTTGAAACGATTACCCGGAATATTAAAAACAACCTGGACAACAATAACTTTGACGCTGCATCCGGAGTGATTTATATCGGTGATATTATGGACGTTGTTCGTATCTATGAAGAAAACCCGTCCATACAAAGACTTGTTTCTCTTAAAAAAATGTTTGGTGAAGAAATCAGAAAGTTGCATCTATAAAAGTTTACTCTTCATCGGCATCCAGCATACGATAAAGTTTATCGGAGCGTCTTACTTTCCGGTCAACAGGAATGGAACAATGATCTCCTTTCCGGGCAGATTGTACTACTTTGTCATCCACGCGGATTTCTTTCACAGTAGCATTCATCACGCCGGTTGTAGGGCCGGTAATTAATATTTTATCTCCCTGGCACAAGGTCCCGGTTTCAATAATAAACTCTGCCACTTTCATTTTACTGAAATAGTTGTTCCCTTTTCCTATATATATTTTTTTCCGGGTGGCATGAGACCCATACCTGTCACTCCATTTCCCCATCTTCCTTCCCAGGTAATAACCATCCCAGAAACCCCTGTTAAAGACTGTTGAGAGTCGTTCTTTCCATTTTTTGATGTGTGCCTGGTCATAGGTCCCATTTCCCAGTGCCTCCAGTGCTTCATGATAACAAGACACAACGGTATAAACATACTCCGGGGAGCGTGCACGACCTTCTATCTTAAGTACTTTTACACCTGCATCCAGTATAAGATCGAGGAAATCAATGGTGGACAGATCTTTGGGAGACATAATATATTCATTATCTATCACAAGCTGATACCCCGTTTCTTTTTCCGTTACCACATAAGCTTTCCTGCATGTTTGCAAGCAGGTTCCTCTGTTGGCAGATGAATTACTTTCATGCAGGCTGAGGTAACATTTCCCGGAGATAGCCATGCACAAAGCCCCATGGGAAAATAACTCGATCCGCATCAGGTTTCCGGAAGGTCCTCTGATCTCTTCTTTCCGGATATTCTCAATTATGTTTTTTACCTGCCGAAGATTCAGTTCCCGTGCCAGGACTACCACATCTGCATAGGCAGCATAAAATTTCAGTGATTCGGTATTGGAAATATTTAGCTGGGTAGAGAGATGAACCGCTATCTCTTTTTCCCTGGCATATTGCAAAGCAGCCTGATCACTAATGATTAATGCATCCACCCCGGCATTTTTAGCCTCATCAACGATTTTGCGCATGATGGATAATTCTTTGTCGTATAAAACTGTATTTACCGTCAGATAGGCCCTGATCCCATGTTGGTGTGAGATATTGACTACTTTATGTAGTTCTTTTAAAGAAAAATTATGTGAAGACCGGGCCCGCATATTTAACTGCTTTACACCAAAATATACAGCGTCCGCACCCGCCTGAATAGCAGCCATTAACGATTCATAATCTCCCGCAGGTGCCATTAGCTCAACCTCCTTCCCTGCGGTTTTTCCCCATTTATTTTCTGAGTACATGTATCAGACTTTTTTCTGAAGCACAATCCGGAAAACCGTCCCTTTTCCCTGTTCGGAATAATTAATAAAAAGCCGTCCCTTATGATATTCTTCAATGATTCTTTTGGACAAAGACAACCCTAGTCCCCAGCCACGGTTTTTTGTAGTATATCCCGGCTTAAAAACCGTTTTAAACTTCGATTTGGGTATTCCGGTCCCTTCGTCCCGTACATCAACATAAACATACTGTGTATTATCAGTTAGGTCAATAACTATCGTTCCTTTGCCTTTCATCGCATCCACCGCATTTTTACACAGGTTTTCGATAACCCACTCAAAAAGTTCAGCATTAACAGGCACCATAAACTCTTCATCCGGTTTAAAATTAAGACTAAAGTTAACTTTATCCGAAGACCTTCTCTTCATATACTCAATGACATTTCTGATAACATGATTCAGGTCTGCTTCTTCCATTACCGGTTTAGAGCCAATTTTCGAGAACCGTTCGGTAATTTTCTCAAGACGTTTAACATCCTTATCCAGTTCCTGCACCAGTTCCAGATCCGGCTCTTTGGTTTTAAGGATCTCCAGCAAAGCCATTAGAGAGGATGTGGGTGTCCCAAGCTGATGGGCTGTTTCTTTGGATAATCCCAACCACACCTGGTTTTGCTCTGACGTTCTTGCAGCACTAAATGCCAGGTAAGCCACTAAAATAAATAAAATGATTACAAACAACTGAACATAAGGAAAATATTGTAGTTTGGTGAGGACGGTAGAATCCTTATAATAGATATAATTTTTTATTCCGTTCGTTACTGCTATTTCAATGGGAGGGTGTTTTTTCCCCATTTTCTGCAGGAGTCTAATAAGATATGCATGATTTCTAAGTTTCTTTTCATCTATGTTTCTGGCAGAAATAACCGTACTGTCTTTGTCTATTAAAATGACAGGGACCGTGGTGTTATTCTCAACAATTTCAAACAGAAAATTAAAATCAAAAGAAGCCTCATCTATGTCCGTATCTATGACCTTCCGGGTAGCCTTTGCCCAAAGTTCAACTTTCTTTTTTTCTTCAACTTTTAATTCCTGAACCAACTTATTGGTATAATACAAGGAAGAAAAACCAATGCCCACAGCCAGGAGAAACAGCACAAATTTCCAACGCATATTAACTTACAAAATTATATTTGTATTATAGCTTTCCAAAATTGAGAATAATTTTCGGGATACGATCATAACTCCTTCTTTTTTTTGGAAGTATCCGGAACCTCCTCTTCCCAGATAATAGAAAATTTCTTCTTCCCGGTAGTATCCTGAAGCTTTTTCTTCTCTTTTTTTTCTTCAGGCCATTCAACATTAAATTTTCGTTTTGATTCCTGATTGGACTTTCCGCTCACAGAATCTGACTTAAACAGTCCCATCTCCTCGTGAAGTATAGCCTTTAACCGACGGGTTTCATCTTTTATGTCTGTGGAGATTTTCTTTTTTACCCGACCGGCATCATAAGTAATTTTAGAAGCATGTTCATCTCCACGATATCTTAAAAACAAATTCGACTGTCCTTCATTCTGATCTTCGACGATGCCAAACTGCGTATTGTCATTGTTAGCATCTCTGGCTTTCCGTGCCAGATAATCTGATAAAAGGATCCTGATCCGGTAATCAAATCTTTTATCAAAATGATGTGTACCTGAGATAAACAGGTTCAAAGCAGAGGAATTAACCTGCATATCCGGAATGCGAACCTGTTGATCATGGATAAAAATCTCATTTTCCAATTTTGAAAAACGGATGTCCTTTAATTCGGAAAGTCTGATAAACTTTGATAATTTGTAAAGAGGCTCAAACCCGATTAACTCTCCATTGGTTATTACCAGATAACTGTCCGATAAAATCGTTGGCTTAATAATTTTCCCCCGGCTGTCAAACATTGACTGAAAAGAAATATTTCCGGAGATATCTCCATTAAGATTCCCGGAACGGATAAAGTTCTGCCCAAAATTATTAAACGAGAAAAACAGATCATGAACATTAATATGACTTATTTCGGCATAAGTTTTTACAAGAGCACGGCCATCCGTTTGCAAATTCCATTCCATTTGCCCCTCTCCGTGGCCATTCATGGTTTCAAAAGAAAGGTTATGCAATGCAATGACCGGATCATGATAAGAAAACAGTCCCGTAATCCTTTCAGCGTTAAAGCGTCTATATCGAAACGTATCCAACAATATTTTACTGTCAACCACAGGCAACATAGAACGGGTATTTTTGCCATTTTTATCCTGAGTCACCCTTTTCAGATGAGTAAAAAAAGCAATGGCTTTTTCAATGTCCAGGGAGGCACCTGATAAATTGGTTTGAAAAATCAATGGGGTTTTTCCTTCCAGATAGTTAATTAGGTTCAGCATGCTGCCTTTTACTTTCCACATACTCCCTGCCCAACGGATCCCTGAACCATTTAAACCAATCACATAATCCGGAAGAAAATCAGCAACCAATTTTTCCACATATAAAGGAGCAGGATCTGTCAGGGCAAGCTTTTGAAACGATATGTTTCCTTCTGTTTTGACAGCTGGCAAACTTCGTAAAGTAAACGACTTCAACACGTCAGCAGGCATCCGTAGTTTTAGTTTCACAGCCGCCTGCCCGCCGGCAATTATATCCTTTTCGTCCTTAATCCATCCTTTCATATCCGTCAACATAACATTCCCGTTAAGCTGTATGGTCAGTGGATATTTTTTGTTTCTTTTTTCCCAGGTTGCCTCAGCAGTTATTGAACTGTTCCGGTAATGTATTCCGGCAGGTTGTACCCGTATATCAAAATACGGATTCTTTTCCCCCATACGATAAGCACAAATCGCACTCCATCTTTCTATTTTGATATTTTCTTGTCCTTTCCCAGGTTCAATATCAAACCCTCCTCCTCTCAGATTTATCTTTGTATTAAACAAAAACGGTTTGTTAATATTTCCGTTTAATGTTCCGTTAAAGGAAATTTTACCCAAAACTTTAATCCGCTCTGTCTCCAGTGTCTTTTTCTTATAAAACGCTTTTAAAACTTTCTCTGCATCTACCGGTTTCCCATCCAACTGAAAATGGTATCCATCATTGTATGTTCTCCCGACAGCTCCGTTAAAAATCCCCGTCATATCATTCCAGACCAATTTCCCATTCATTATTTTTACAGAATCCTTATTCATTTGCATTCGCATAGATATTGTCATTCTTTGTGACGCTGTAAACACTGTCTTATTCTCATTTTCAATACACAGGTTTCCATGTTTTATCAGAACTTTGCCGCCTTTTTCCTGAAACATCCCCCCTGCCCATTCCGCTTTTTCAATAAAACCTTTCACTGATTTTTTTCGATTCAGATCCATATAGCTATAATGCAGTCCATAAATACGGACGATCCGTATAACCGTCGATTTTGTCTGTTTCCTCCTGTTCTTCCATATCTCCCAGTTTTTAACATTTTTCCCTTCCTCCAGTCGGAGAGTTCCTTTATCTACTATTATTCTTCTTATTTTTATATCCCTATATATCAGAGCGTTATAAATATTCATATCAAGTATTATCTCATCGGCTTTCAAGAGGGTATCCTTCCTGTTCATCTGTTGAATATACTGTTCAGAAGACAAGATACTTACGGAACGAAACGTTGCCGATAAATAAGGAAAATGTCTGAGAAAAGTATATCGAATGTCTCCTACATCAACTTTCGTATTTATATTTTTGTTTAAGTATTTCAATACAACACTTTGTATTTCTTCTGTATATACATGTAGTAAGATAGTGCTTGCAATAAAAATCACAGAGAAACCCCCTATCAGTGTCAGGACTATTTTAATTATTTTTTTCATCACAACCACGGGATCACTTCACAGATCAGTAAAAACACAGGATGATAAACGCATGTGTCAGGGTTTGATGAGAAGAAAATCCAGGATATCCTTGGTAGATAGTTCTACCGGTTTCATGCCCTCCCTGAAAAGGCGAAGGTTTTTCTGACCCAGGAGTCTGATTTTGCCGTTGTCAATCAACAGCATGGATCCTTCCCGTAATCCGGCCACATATATTCCGGGATTAATCTTTATAAATTCCCGTATTCTCATTTCTCTGGTTTCCCCCGCATGTCCTTCCGGATTGGTATCAAGATAATGAGGGTTTATCTGAAAAGGAATACAATCAAGTGCATTAAAATTCTTCGGTTGAATAATCGGCATATCATTCGTGGTTTTAATGGTTGGACAAGCCAGATTAGTCCCGGCACTCCAGCCGATATAAGGAATCCCATCCGCTACCCGCTCCCTGATATCCTCCAGCAGGTCTTCATTCTGTAACAAGGCAAGAAGATGCCATGTATTTCCGCCTCCGACAACAATGGCATTCGCCTTCCGTATGGCCTGACGGGGGTTTTCAACACGATGAATTGAAAAAATATCACAGCCTGTTTTCCGGAAACTTTTCTGTACCTTTTTTTCATATTCATCAAAAGACATGTTTACTGCAGCAAAAGGGATAAACAAAGCGGTTGATTTTTTCTTCCCCAGAAAAGATGCTATTTGATCTTTAGCATACGCCAGATATTCTTCTCCGGCATTAGTTGAATTACTTATCAATAATAATTTCATGATGTTTTAATTTTTAGTCCGATTACCAGTATATCATCTATCTGTTCAAGGTCTCCTTTCCATTCCTGTAAGGTTTGATCCAAAATATCAACTTGTGTCTTTATTTCTTTTTTATAAATCTTCAGGAACAGCTCTTTCATCTGCGAGTATTTGAATTTCTTCTCTTTTTCTCCTCCAAACTGATCCGCATATCCATCGGAAAACAAATATATTACGTCATTATTCTTAAGTATTACTTCATGCATTGAATAACTATTTTCCGGATTTTTTAACTCTTTAGCCAGTACAGATGCCCGTTCGGCATATTTAATGGCACGGGAATGGTCAATAGAAAAACAAATACGGGTCAGTTGGTGAAGTATTTCCGGTTTCTTTTCCTTTTTTGAAGATTTTAAAATATGCTCCAGACTGTCTAAAACCCGGGTTTGTGCATAAACCGGCCATGAGAAAGCAAGCCCCCAAAGAAAACCTACAACAAAATATTTTTTTATCCTTCTCATAAATAATTTCGGCCATTCCCGGGTATCATCCTCGCGATATTCATTATCAGCCATAAAGATACAAAAAAAGAAAAGCTGTTTTGAAAAACAGCGTTCCGGACACTTTAGCACACTTTAATTATACCGGGTTATTTTACACAAACAGGAAACGCAGATATTCTCAATCGTGCAGCGCCCATGGGTACCAGCATAACGGAATCTATAGGTTCTGTTGTAGTTACCGGACTCTGTGGAATTTTTTCAATAAGTCCCTGGTCGTTTAATTTCCATTCCGGAATTTTCCTGGCTATGGTCCTGATTTCAATAGGAGCATTCGCCAGGGTAAAAGGCATATCTGAATCAGGCCAGGGTTTCCGGAAAACCTGAAATGATTTTTCAGGATGTTGATTATCCATAACCAGACCATAATTCCAGGCAGAAGCCGGATATATTTCCCAGGCCGGCCATTTATCGGTACCTCCTTTTCGAACGTAATTCTCCTTTATCTTTAATGAAAAAGTCAAAGGACCGTAATTGACGGAGACGCTGTTTTTGTTCTTTTTCCATTTTTTCACATTCACTGTCATCGGCAGTTTCAGTATGATTTGATCACCTTTGGAAAAAACCCGCTGGATTTTAATGTATGAATGCGGTTTGGCATTCAGGGGTATGTTTTCCCCATTGATTTTAAGTACAGGATTTATACACCATCCTGGAACGCGAAGATAAAGTGGGAACAGAACCGCTGTATCAGGGATGATAGTAAATGCAATGCTTTCATCAAAAGGATAGTGTGTTTTCTCAGATATTTTCACCCTCACTCCGTTTCCTGCTCTTGTTGTTACCTCGCTGGCAGAAAAAAAGAGAGCTGCCAATCCATTATCCGGAGTTGCAACCCAGAGGTTTTCGGCATAATAAGGCCATCCCTGACCTGAGTTATGCTGACAACAGCGATGAATATGCGGGTTCATCCAGAACATGGGTCCGCAGTTATCAATGCCGGGACATTTACTCATGGAATCTGATTGTGGCATATTGGGGGCGGTGAGGTAGCGTAAAGCTTTCATATCCGGAGTAAAAGCTGCCGGCAAGGTATTAAAGGCATCATTCTCACAGCGGTCGGCCCAGACAGGATTTCCTGTAATCCGTGTCAATACCTCATCGGAAAACATATCTTCTACGATCCCGCATGTCTCGATGGCCTGCCGTGGTCCGGTAAAACCCGGTCTGCAGTTCTCGTCACCTCCGAACAATCCCCCGGGCACCTGTCCATATATCTTCCTAACCTCCTGCCAGTTTCTTTCAGCCGCCTGCAAGTCAGCAGTATCTTTTGATTGCATCCAATAAGTAACAGGTTCACCAAAATCCTGGGCAATATTGACATTGTGCCAGCTAACAATACCAGTATCCCAGCGGGCTGTATTCCGGTGTACTTTTTCTGCAAAATCCAACAGCCATTTTTCACCAGTACGGTTGTATAACCAGAAAACAGAATATAACATATCCCCTGCCCGCATTTTCGGCCAGAAACCTACCAGAAACTTATCATCCGGATAAGTCTGCAGGTATTTGAAATAACGGGTCATCAGTGAGAGGACACTGTCATTGCCTGCATATTCATAATAGTTCTGGAGGCAGGTAAGCATTACCATATTTGGCCACAGGTCGGCCCGTCCCCTGAGATGGGTGGCAATGCCACTTTTCACATGTTCGGGACCTATCCAACCATCTTCCCGCTGGTTTCTGATCACTGTCTTCAGCCAGTATTCCGCTTCCTTGATCATCTTTTTGTCACCCAATACATAGGCACAGTTGCTATATCCTTTCAGCCAGTAAGGCACCTCTTCCCAACCATGTTCCCCTTTTCCCTGTGGGTCCAGCCAGGCATTGTTTTCTTTTTGGAGATACTTACTGATTTCTTCCAGATGACCATGAAAACCACTGGCCTGAAGCTCCAGCTCTTTTTTTAACCAGCCTTCCGGCTTTATTGAACCAATGGGTAATTTGATGAACGGACTGGGTTGTAAAGGGGGGCGGTTCCCTGTATGGAAAAGAGTAGAAGAGCCGTTATCCGGCCGTTGTACAATCGTAACAGTTTTATTGTTAGGACTCGTGCAAGAGAACACCACAAGTAAAATACTCCCTGTAATAAATACAATAATTTTTTTCATATGAACCTCCTTGTTTATTATTCTCCGAAATTAACAAAATATTTACTTTTCCCGAAAGGCACTTCCCCACGACCAAAGAATTTTTTATATTACCTTTGACTACTCCATAAACCCGGTTTTTTACTGCCTGTAGTCAGGAATTTCAATATCTGACAGAGGCCTTTATAACGGCATGGAGTTTTCCTTTTGTGTTTTCGGATGGACGAATGGAATACTTTTTAACTGATGCCGGAATAATAAATACTTCTGCATAATGAAAGGTCAATGCTTCGAATTGTTGGTCAGGGCTTTCAACAATTACCTCATCCCCTTCGATCAGGCATAGGACCTGCACACTTTCACGTGAGAATTGTTCCACCTTTTTGGTAAACCACAGCCGGCGCGTTTCTATAAACTCCCGTTTGTGCAGGCCGGTGCGTTCTTCTATCCAGCCATCCCCACCGGCAATGGTCCGGATTTTATTTACCAGGTTTTCTTTTATCCATGAAGTTGTGCGATCCCACTGTATGACGTTTTTCCCATGTTCAAGATTGATGGGACGAGGTTTTCCATCCAGTCCCAGTCTTCCCCAGTCCCATAACTTAAAAGTAAAAATATAAGGAGTAGCACTGATCTCAAGAACCATATTATTCTTACCGGAACAGTGAATTGTCCCGGCAGGGATCAGCAGATGGTCATGCTTCTTTACCGGCCAGGTCTGAACATACTTTTCAGCTTCAAATGGATGACCGCCGGCATTTGCATCTTCCAGATCGGCAAACATAGCCTGGCGGTTAATCCCTTCACGCAATCCCAGATAAACAAAAGCATTCTCTTTTGAATCCATGATATAGTAACTTTCATCCTGTGTATAATGCATCCCGAATTTTTCCTGAATATATTCCGTCAACGGGTGCACCTGCAGGCTGAGGTTTCCCCCGTCCATGGTGTCCAGAAAATCAAAACGGATCGGAAACTCATCCCCAAAACGGGCATGGACGGGATCTCCCAACAGCTCACGGGGATGACAAAAGACCAGGTTTATTGAAGGAATCTCGATAATATCTTTCCCGAATTTAAACAGCAGGCTGTTTTCTTCCGGTACGCAGTTAAAACACCAGGCATAGTTTTGTGAAACAGGGTCCAATTTACACACTTCTTTCAGCCACTGACCCCCCCAGGGCCCCTGGTCAAAATAAGGAACCACACTAAAAGGCCTTTCACTGGCCATTTTTAATCCTTCCAGGATGGCTTTTCCCTCCACCAGCTTTGGTTCATTGATCTTATTGGTGTCCAGTAAAAAATCCCAATTATCAAATAGTTCCTTCTTTAACCGGTCACACACACGCCAATCAACAAAGTATCCTTGTTTATAAAGTAACATCCAGTCTGAGACATCCCGGTTATGCATACCCAGGTTATCCACCAGATGGCGGCGCATTCTCAGTTGGATTTCCCACCGGGTCATATCGGCATAAACCAGTATATCAGGCTCCGGCCAGATCGTGGCTGCACCTGTTCCGTATATGATAATGGTCCCTTCTGTCAGCGAGTTGATTTCTTCCTGAAGTCGGGATACTTTTTCAGTATCATAATAATCTTCGATATGGAGACGTGTCAAATAACCAAAAAGACGGTCATCGGTAACATCGGGAAAAACCATTTGCCGGATATGTTCCTCCGGGAACATATAGTTTTCTGCCTGTAAGAACCGATCGTAGCGAAGATATTTTTTTAAATTTTGGAGCAGTTCTTCATGGAGTACCCCCGGGTACGTTTCAATGGCCAAGATCTTTCCGGGTTTATTTATTCCGGAAATTTTCTTATTTAGTCTTTTACAGATGACCGGCCATCCGTTGGTAACTGTCCATGCTTTGTTTTTAATTTCAATAAACGGATATTTATTGAAATTTGAAGGCTGTTTTATGTATTTTTTCTGCATGTAGAATGTTGGGGTTCCCCAGAAATCATGTTAGAATCACGAACAACAGAAGTTACAACTCTCATTTGGTTTTTCTAACTTTTTTCTGTAAAACTATGGCCGTAATTAATATGTACCCGATGCTGATCACCAGGACAGACATGCCCACCGTAATATTTACGGTGTCTGTTAACCACCCTATAATGAACGGAACGACTGCGCCGCCGGAAATAGCCATCATCATCAGACCTGAAATTTCATTGGCACGTTCCGGTAGTTTTTCAACGGCGATGGAAAAAACCAGTGGAAAAATATTGGCCAGGCTAAGGCCGATAATAAAAATAAGTATCCAGGCACCTGTAGGACTTGGATTAAAAATAAAGGCCACGATAACAACCAAAGCCAGGAGAGAAGTCCAAACCAGGAATTTCCGCGAAGCAATGTAAACAAGCAACAGTGCACCCACAAATGTCCCCAGCATTTTTCCAAAGAAATACATACTCCTTCCGGATTCTGCTATGGAGGGCTCCATCCCCAGTTTATGCATGAGAAACTGGCCGGATGTTGTATTTATTCCGACATCCAGTCCTACGACCAAAAAAATACACAGCACCAGGGATAAAATAAAACGGTTCCCCAGCAGCTTAAAAGAAGATTTCAGGGTAGCCGGGGCTTTCTTTACAGAGGTTTCCCGGATTTTGGTTACTCCCAACCAGATAACCGAAAGCAGAGAAGTAATGCCAAATACCAGAAACAATATCTTCCAGTCACCAAACCGGGCCGCAAAAAAGCCGGCCAACGGAGGACCAATCATCGATCCGATAGATTTAATAAACTGCGAAAAGCTAAGAGCACTTGAGGCCCTGTTAGACGGGACTACATCAACAAGTAACGGATTGGCTGAGACCTGCACAATGGTATTTCCAATGCCCAATAAAGCAAACCCAAGAAGCAGTACCGGAAAAGAATAAAAGATAAACGGAATGATCAGGCCCAGGGCGGTAACGGACATCCCAATGTTTAATGTTTTTTTCTTGCCATGCTTATCCTGAAATATGCCCACGGGTACAGAAAGCAGAAAAAACCATAATAAAGCTACAAAAGGGATTATTTGAGCCAACGTGTTACTCAGTTCAAAATCTTGTTTGGCCCGGTCCACTCCGATGCCAACCAGATCAACGAAACTCATAACAAAAAAAGCCATGAGGACCGGACTGAGTGTTTTCAGGTTCATCTTTTTTGTTTCCATCATTTACATAAGTTTTAGGAGAGGTTTAATCTTGTACCAGTATTTTTCTTCGCATAAACGGGCGGCACCGAGTATGGCCAACAGATCATTTTCATCGGATATCCGGACGGTTACCTCGTGGCCGGATAATTTCAACTCCCTTTCAAAGGATTCCTGAAACAGGGAATAGGCTTTTGAAATATTCCCTCCCATCACGATATCGGTAATGTCAGCTTTTTTTATCCAGACAGATAAAAATCCGGCCAGTTCTTTACCTAATTTCTCAAAAGTTTGTTTTGCGGCTTTGTCTGTTTTTGCCTTTTCGGCAATTTCTTTTACGCCCTTTGCGGTGTCCCCGGACCGTTCTTCATAGGATTTTATGATTCCCCGGGTAGAAAAAGTATCATCGGCAATTCCGTCTTTATAAGGAAGATGATATAAACAGCCCAGGTAAGGGACCGTGTCTCCTTCCAAAACCGGCAATGAGTTTTTAATAAAGGCTGAGCCAAAACCCGTGCCGAGGGTAATAGCCAACACGCTTTTATTAGCCAGCGTCTCATCTTCCCAGACAGCTCCTACAGCAAAAGAAGTAGCGTCGTTCATAAAACGTATGGGCACCTTGCTATGGAAACCCAATGCAGATTGAAGTTTTTGTTCTACATGAACGCCATATAGGTTATAAAATTTTTGAACCTCCCTGAACAAACCGATTCCCTGAAGATAATCAAAAGGGCCCGGCATCGCAAAGCCTATCCCTGCAGGCACCCGGACATCAGCCTTTTGCATCGTTTGTTGTATAGCGTCACCCCATTTAAGGATGATCTCATTTGCCTCAGCATGGTTATTGATGGCAATATCCGTATAACTTTCATGGATAAGGGTGTGCGTATATAAATCAATGGCAGCACAACTGATGTGGCTGCCTCCGATATCTGCCCCAATCGCTATATTCATTTGTTTTTGGATGGTTTCTGATTCATTTGTTCAAAATTTTCTCCATTTGTTTTGTGGTGGGCCAAAGGTAAACAATTTTTTAGGCTATACCTGCTGTTATCAAAAAAGAATACTCCCAAAAATTTAGTTTTTTAGCAGATAAACAAAACCGTTACAGAATTTTTCGGCAATCCTGATGCTTCAAGTATTTCGTTACTCCATTGGTGATGGATCACATCAAACAACATGGTCCGTCCTGCCATCGACCAGCTTATCTTTGGTTCAATCCCTGCCTTATAATGAAACAGATATTCAAAAAAAACATGGCATTTCTCCATACATCCGGTTGATATTTTTTTATCCGGAATATCTTATAAAGCGTGAACAGCGGATGGGGGGTATGACCTGTGATAGAATATATCTTTTTCGTTCCAAAATCTCTACTCCAAGTCCATGCAATATCCCTGGCTCTGGCATCGGAAGATACCATAGCATTTCCCCGTGTTTGGCCGTTCATTCCAAAAGGGGTAAATGCTTCATGCAGGGCAGTTGTAACCAAACCAAGGGTTACACTCACATGATGAATGTATGCCTTTTAATACCAGATTCTCAAACTGATATCGGAAAAGTTGCCAATGAATTATTCACTCCTGTATATTTGGTGAACCTTTTATTTTCAAAACGATAACAGATGCTATTTCGTTTGGCACTTTGGAAGAAACGGAAATAGTAACACCGTTATCGTTGGTGGTGGTTTTTAAGTGCTTGTGTCCGTCCAGGACATTAGCCTTCAAAAGATAGGCATCCGCAATTTTATTCTTCAGCCCGGGAACGAAAAGTTTGCCGTCTTCAGGCCAATCGAAAACAATCAAATATAACGTTGTACCTTCGGCAGTCACTTTTTGAGTACACCGCCCCCAGGTTAATTGTTTTTTAAAAGGACCGGCATTAGCACCATAAATTGCTTCCCCGTTGACCTTGAGCCATGCTCCCATTTCTTTAAGCCTTTGAACCTCCGGTGCAGGGATGATGCCAGAGGCCTCTGGTCCTACATTCAGCAAGTAATTGCCCCCTTTGCTGGCAATATCCACCAGGGTACGAATGAGTGTTTCGGCGGATTTCCAACGCTTGTCCTGCGCATCGTAACCCCAATTGTGATTGATGGTCATGCAGGTTTCCCAATCCTGGCCCGGCAAACCATTGGGGGGTATCTTCTGTTCGGGAGTTTTATAATCCCCGGCGCCTCTAAGGCGATTATTGATGATCAGGGAAGGATCCAGGGTACGCAGGTAGTGATACAACTTTTTCCCGTCCCCGGCTGTCCATCCTTTCATCCAACTTCCGTCAAACCAAAGTACTGCAGGATGGTACTGGTTGATCAATTCCTTCAATTGTGTTTTCATGTATTCAACATAAGCTTCTTTTTTACCCGGCACGAAACTGGTTGGGTTATAGGTAGGGTGTACCGGATCGGGTTTGGCTGCTCTTTGATCCGGACTGTGCCAATCCATAATGGAATAATATACCCCAAATTTTATTCCGTACCGTTGACACGCTTTACTGAGTGCAAGAAGCGGATCTTTGTGCCAGGGCGTATCTTTTACAACATTGTATGAAGTGGCTTTCGTATTAAACATACAAAAACCATCGTGATGCTTGGAAGTTATGATCAAATATTTCATACCAGCATCTTTGGCAATTTTAATCCACTTGTCAGCATTAAACTTAACCGGATCAAATTGCTTTGCATATTCGGCATACTTGGCACGGGGAACATGTCCATTTGTCATATACCATTCGGCATGAGCAGGTACGGCATAAATACCCCAATGGATAAACATGCCAAAACGTGCTTTGCGCCACCATGCCATACGCGCCCCTGATTGTGCATGAAGCGTGTCAACATACGAAATATTTACATTGTCTTTGACTGGTTGTGTTGTATTCACAGCTGCCACCAACCCTGTGGTAGTCAACAAAAAAATCATGACGAAAATGACACCGCCATAAAATTTCGTACGGGCAGAAATTAAATTTATTTTTTTCATGGGTAATTAATTTATAGATTAAACAATAACAGCATGTTAAAAATTAAATAATTATTGAACAATTTATCAAACTTACAGTCGGCATTTTACAAAACATTTCAAATGACTCTTTTTATTTTTTTTGACAGGGGTACAAATAAAAAACATAATGATAAGATTGATTTGTGGGCAAGCGATATTGAGGTAGTGCACGCGCCTTGGGAGACCATGAATTAATTCCCCCTACTCCCATTTGCTTATCATCTAAATTGACAGTAATGTAATCACGAATTGGCAGATCGTCTATATGTGTTGCCTTCTCCAAATCCTGCAATGAATAGGGCCAAGCGCTTACGCTTAACGTTGGATCACCTACAGCCATTAATCCTTGTCCGTCTTTGTTTGTAAATCGAACCCATCGAATGCCATCCCTGTTTCCATTTTCCTGTGGTCTTACATAATCTGTCCAGAGCGTATCAACCAGGCCGGAATATAATCCGACCATTGTCCCCGTTTGCCGGTCAACATAATTTTCCTGCGGCCCCCGGCCGTACCACGTCATTGTTCCAAATTCTTTGGGAATCCGAAGGGTCATTCCAACCTTTGGAATATAAAGGGGAACCTGTCCGACGGGTACCAGAGTTTCTATTACTTTAACCACTCCGTTTTCGTATAGGGTGTACGTCAGTTGCCAAATCGATTTACCCACAGGCAGAGTGCCTTTAACTGCGACAACAACAGATTGGTCAGCTTCCTTTTTCACATTCACGGAAGTAACTTTTCGCCTGTTCCCGGCATCCTTCCATGCATTTAGCTCTCCCCGCCACCCTGCTTTATCGTTATCGGTTTGCGCCCGCCAGAAATTAGGCATTAACGGTCCGTTAATCAACTCTTTCCCTTTCCAATTATAGCTTTGAAGTGAGCCTGTTTGTTTGTTTATGACCGCCTTAAAAGAATCTCCGTTTAATGTAATTAAACCCCCTGATTGCTTTACCTGAACAGGATTTCCATTGGCTTTTCCTGGCTTCATACCTGGGGCAACAGCCCAGGGCATTCTAAACTGATCCCAGGCGACGGTAAACCCTTTGTGTGCCCAATATTGATCATGCTTCAGGGTTACGCTTAAATTGAGCCAATATTCATCAGCCCCAGCTTTCAGTTTTGGTCGCTCAATGGACAAATAAAGCCTTGTCGAATGATTTGCCGGAGTGGTCAGGGTATCAATATTTCCTGACCGGATCACTTTACCATTTTGAGTCAGATTCCAATGAATATTATAATTTCTCAGACTGGCGAAAAAAAAGTGATTATATACCACCACTTCCCCTTTTGACAGATCACCGGCATCTGCATCAAATGTTACATATTGATAAACGTGTTTTACTTCATAATAAGCAGGATTTGGTTTTCTGTCAGGGGAAACGATCCCGTTAATATTGAAGTTGGCATTATTGGAAACATCTCCATAGTCGCCTCCATAAGCCCAAAACATTTTCCCCCGGTTATCTTTTTTATACAATCCCTGATCTACCCAATCCCATATGCATCCACCGATCAAATTCTTATAATGATTAATCAAGTTCCAGTAGATGGCTAATCCCCCGGTTGAGTTGCCCATGGAATGGGCATATTCATTCATGAAAATCGGCTTACGAATTGCAGGATTCATCGCCATCTCTTCGAGTGCTTGTGGCGTCGGGTAGGTGATGCTAACCATATCTGCCACACTAATCATTTGTCTATAATGTATCGGACGTGAAGGATCCATGGCGCGGGCATAAGAGGCCATTATGGCAAAATTTTCACCATAGCCTGCCTCATTACCGAGCGACCAGATAATCACCGAGGGATGATTTTTGTCCCGCGCAATCATACGTGCCAAACGACTGACACTGGCATTTGTCCATTGGGGATCATTCCCCGGCAGAAGGTCTTTACCCCATGACATGCCATGTGATTCCAGATTTGTCTCGTCAATAATATAAATTCCGTATTTATCAAAAAGATAATAATAGTGGGGATCATGCGGGTAATGCGACATGCGTACGGTATTAATATTCCCCTGTTTCATTAGTTTGAGGTCCTTTTCGATCCATTTGAAATCCAAAGTACGGCCATGGTGTGGATCATGATCGTGTATGTTTACTCCTTTGAGTTTGACCGGTGTCCCATTGACCAGCAACATGCCATCTTTGATTTCGATATTCCTGAAGCCTGTAGTTGTCCGTGCCGCTTCCAGCACTTTCCCTCTGGCATTTTTCAACACCAGCACAACAGTATATAAGTTTGGAGTTTCGGCTGTCCACTTCTTTGGTTGAGGTATCTTCGCATAGAGTTCAGCAATCCCATCCGTACCGGCTGGAATATCTGTCAGCGTCTTTGCGTGTGCTATGGATCCATTTCCAATTAGTTTGCCATTTTGATCATATAAATAGGCTTCCACCCTAGCCGGTAGAAAATTTTCGTTTGACAAATTACGTACTTTAGCTGTGATATGCATTAGCCCGTTCTCATATTTATCGTCAAGATTTGACCGTACAAAAAAATCTTCGAGGTGTTCGGGTGGCACACTATATAAATAAACCTGTCGAAAAATGCCGCTTAAGCGCCACATATCCTGATCTTCCAAATAGGAGCCGTCAGACCAACGAAAGACTTCCACGGCCAGACGGTTCTCCCCCTCTTTTAGAAAGGGCGTTAAATTAAATTCTGCCGGCGTCATGCTCCCTTCACTGTACCCCACTTTTTTCCCGTTTAACCATATATAAAAAGCGCTTTTCACTCCGTCAAAATGGATAAAAACATCTCGTCCACTCCGGTTATCTGGCACAGTAAAGGTTGTGAGATAAGAACCTACCGGATCATCTTCCTGCGGAATCAATGGCGGATGTGCCGGATATTCGGGATGAAAAGGATAACGAAAATTCAAATAAATAGGTTTACCATATCCTTCAAGCTGCCAATCGCCGGGAACCCTGACAGTAGCCCATTTGCGGGCATTGAATTTCTCTTTATAAAAGTCCATGGGCCGCTCTGCCGGATTCTTTGACCAATGAAATTTCCACATGCCATCCAGCGATTTGTAGTAAGGAGAGTGGACTTCCAATGTACTATCTGCTAATGCACTCTGACGATCCGGATAGGGTATGAAACTATAGTGCGGCGGCTGTTTATTGATCCCTGTCACTTGCGAATTCTCCCAGTCGGGAAGAACCCCTTTACTTTTTTGTGCAAAAGACGAGAAAGTAGCACTTATTAACAACCCTCCTAAAACGAGGACAAGCGCTTTATGTTTATAAAAAAAATTTAAATAATCATTCACAGAATATTGTATTATGTATTTAACGTGTAAATATAATTATAAAATCTCACCGGTGTCCGGTTAATTATAACCATTGTATTGTATCTACATCGCCCATGAACCACCGGAGCAGGTCTATGATATGGATAGCCTGGTTAATCAGGGCTCCTCCTCCGTCCAGTTTCAATGTACCCCGCCGCAAAGGACCCTGCCGGGTTCATCCACTTTTTTATCATAGGAAAAAAAAGTTCTTCCGGTTGGATCATCCAGGTAA